>JAHDHU010000043.1 GCA_020631135.1 Saprospiraceae bacterium
GTAAAACAGGCTTATTCTTAGGTAAGATTCCATGTGTAACTTCTCTGGTTTTATTTATAAATATTAAATCGTGTAAACTTTTCAAAACATAAGGACGACCATATTCAGCATATTTTGAATCTACTAAATGCAACTGCACATCGAACCATAATAATTTTGTGAGTTTTTCCTTATTCCATTTTACAATAGCTTTAGAAAAATCAGTGATTACTTCCCGAGCGAAGTAATGCTGACGTGCCTGATTATTGATATATAATATTTCACCACCCAAGAGACTTAGTTTAATCTGGGATGCGTGAGATTAAAGCTGTTTTCCAGAACAGCTTTGGTTGCAGCAGCATTTCGCTTATTCCCACACTTACCACACATCGTTATTATCTGGTCAGATGTAATGACATTAACGAAATCAGTTTGTCTGACATGATCTCTTTCCATATGCTCAATATTGTAGCATAAAGCAATATAAGGTGATCCAAAGTGAATACGTTTATTGCATATGTCGCAGATAAGATTGGTTGCTTCCATGTATCAATTTTAGTTTTTCAATTAATTACAAATACAAAGTAAAAACAGATAGTGCAACTTATATGCACTAAAGGTGAACTGTTACAGGTGCATATAAGTTGCACCACCAAGAATATCTTTGAAGTATGAATAAAAGCGATAGCATTATGAGTCCAATAATTACTAAATCTGATTTTCTTAAGTATAAAGAATGTTCCTCGTTCTTCTGGTTTTGGAAGAACAAACCAACCATTCTTGATGACGAAAAAATAGATCCGTTTATTGAGCGGTTAAAACTTCAAGGTTATGAAGTAGAACTCTTTGCGAGAGGTTTATATCCTGAAGCAAGTTTAGTATCTGGCACTTTAGAGCAGGCATCCTCTATGACCAATGATCTCATTAATCAAGGTAAACAGGCTTTATTTCAGGCAAGCTTTATGGCTGATGATCTATTTGCTAGTTGTGATGTATTGATTTGGAATGAGCTGTTTCAGGGATGGGATATCATTGAAATCAAGTCAAGTACGGATAAGAACAAAAAGAAGAAGGAGCATATCGTTGATGCTGCCTTTCAACGAATAGTAGCTCAACGAGCTGGACTTAAAATTGTAAATGTTTATTTGGTGGAACTAAATAGGGATTATTACAAGAATGGAGAAATTGATCGAAAGGCTATTTTTAACCAAACTGAAATTACCACGGAATGTATAGAGCTTGAGCAGCAAATAAATGCAGATATCATTGACGCCAAAAAAGTTCTAAAGGGCATAGAACCGACGGAGTGCTCCTGTAGGTACAAAGGAAGATCAAAACACTGTAGAGCTTTTAAACACCTATATCCAACAGTACCTGATTATAGCATCTATGATTTACGAGCAATAGGTAGATCCAAAAAAATTCTGCACCAGTTAGTTGACGGAAATCACATTAATCTAAGTTCGATTCCTGACCACATTAAGCTCAATAAAACTCATGAAAAGCAGCATTGGGTACACGTTAGTAAAGAGACAATATTTGACCAAGAAAAAATCTCGGAACAACTCAATGAGTTACAATATCCTCTTTACTTCTTAGATTACGAGACTCTGGCTTGTGGTATACCTAAGTATGATAAGACTTATCCTTATCAGCAAACTGTTTTCCAATACTCTCTTCACATTCTTGAAAAAGATGGTAGTGTTCAGCATAAGGAGTTTATACATCGAGATTCATCTACTCCAGTCCATATAGTAGCTAATAAACTCCGAGAGGACATTGGCGATGAAGGACAAGTTATAGTATGGAATAAATCTTTTGAAGGAAAGTGCAATGCTGATCTAGCGGAAATGAATAATGAGCTGAGAGAATTTCTTTATGGATTGAATGATCGAATCTTCGATCTTATGGAAATATTTAGAAGAATGGAGTATTTGCATGAAGATTTTAAAGGCAGCTATTCAATTAAAAATGTTCTACCCGTAATGTGTCCAGACCTATCTTACGCTGGAATGGAAATTTCTAACGGTGCTGAAGCAGTAGTTGAGTATGAGCAACTAATATTTGAAGATGTGGATGAGTTGGAGAAGGAGAAGAAATTCAAAGCTCTATTAGAGTATTGCAAATTAGACACTTGGGCTATGGTTAGAATATTCCAAGAATTACAGAAAATGATAAATAAAGAAAATGCCAATATACTGCGAGATACTACAGCTAGTGCTGCCTAAGACTATAGTTGAAACTAAATATAAAGGTGGACTGGAGCAATTTAAGCAAGACTATCATTGGGGTAAAGTTGTTGACCATGAAGATGCAGAATTGATTTCAGTTGCATCTATGGAAAACTCATTTGCTACGCCACAAGGATTACACTATAATGAAGAATCAAAGACTTCTTTAGATTTCGTAATAGTTGCAAGATATGGAACACCAGCATTGTCATGGGAGGTTGATTGGTGTGAGACAAACAAAGTATTCGTATGGCATAATGACTGTAAGCTTTCGTCATATAGAAAGATGATGGAAGTATGTGCCTTGACTGTAAATCAAATTGAACAAATTAGAATTGAGACCGGAGTTTCTCCTTTAAAGGATATTTTTTAAAAGCTATAAACAATCATACAATATGAACTACATGAAAATAATTCTCACAGTGCTTTTTTCCATCTCATATTTCAACGCCAATTCTCAATGCTTAGTCACTCAAGCAGAATATGAAGATATCTTAGAAGAATTAGAGCAGTTAGATCCGATAGTTGGATTATGGCGATTATCAGGTGAAACTAAACTATATGAAAGCGATTCATTGATTCTACATAACCAAGATCCATTTTTAGATTACTGGTTTATTATCCCTAATGAGGGCAAGTATAAAGTTTGCCATACCGACTATACAAGTGTTCAAGACTTCAATGCAACATTTACTTCTCTTAATGATACAATCTATCAATATCATGTAAACTATGGTTCAAAGGGCGAAGCATATTCAGAAGCTGTAATACTTGACTCCTCATATCTTAAAGAAGGGATCGAAAAACTTATTACCTACAAACTAAGACCACCTAGTGAAAAAGCAAGAGCGATGGGAGCAAAAGAAGGACAAACAATAGAATGGACTTTCTATTGGATACCAACAGATGAAACAGACTTCTTTAAACCAGACTTAAAAGGACAAGAAATTATTTATGCAGAAATGGATTCTCTTTATTCTGATAAGAGCTGGACAGATTCTGAATTAGAAGAACTATTGAAGACATCTAGGAATGAATTTACCAATCACATAAGGGAAAGATTAAATTCAAATTCACTTTATGATATAACGGGATGTAAAGATTTCCCCGACGATATAGCTTCTGACAAGTTCATAGTGATCAGTGTTAATGAGTTATTCCCAAGTAGGATAAGTTATTTTATTCTCTTTGATAAATATGACACGAATATATGGCGAGTGGACTTTGAGATAGATGAAAACAAAGAGGCTAAAGAAATCTTATCATTCAACAAATCTCAATTCCATAATGAAAAGACGATCAAACTATTTAAAAAAATCAATACAATAGATGGTTATGATTTCTGGAGATAATATGATAAAGTACAAGGAGCTGATTAAAAAGCATACTACAAAGCCAACGGAACAGCAGATAACTGATTTTGTAGAGTACGTTTCAAATGCACATTCATGGTATAAACATTTACTAGGCATTGGTAACTCTACAGAATTCTATCTATACATAAATCCAGTTGCCGGATATACCAGAATAAGGGATCGAGAAACAAAAGAGCTAAAGTTTCATTTAAAGCAAAAGGGAGATAGATTTTTTCATTACAATGAAATGACAACTACAGATTATCATTCAAAATTTGATCATCTCACTTTTAGTTGCAATAAGGGAACTAGGATATTCTACAATACCAAAGATGGTGTCTCAGATGCTAAGCTTTCTCATCCAGACTTACACTTACAAGATGGATCTGTTGTCGAAATGCCAGAGGCTATTTCAACTAAAGCCCGATGCTTTTTGAATAGTTGTATTTCAGAATATATGAGTTCTCATTGGTTGCTAAGGACTCACCGAGCAGCCTCAGATGAGCTTAAATCAGAATTTGGCAAAGAACATAAAACCCTTCATATGTTCCTTTCAAAGCTAGGAGAAACTTGAGCCAATTTTATTACTGAAAATAATTCTTCGGAGGAAGAACTAGCTCTAGTTCAAAACTATTTGAGCGAAGAGAAGACTAGGCAAAAGAAGAGAATGAAAGAAACGATACAAGGAGTTGTCAACCTGAGTTATAACTAAATCAATATTTATTCACAATAAAAAAATACTAATTATGGGTAATAACCAATATGTAGTACCTACTGAAGATGGGTGGGGAATTAGAAAAGAAAAAAGCGATAAGCTTACTAAGAAATTTGACACCAAAGCAGAAGCTGTCAAAAGAGCTACCGAAATTGCTAAGAATCAAAAGTCAGAACTGACTATTTTAAAAAAGGATGGTACGATACAAAACAAAAATAGTTTTGGAAATGACCCTAATCCTCCAAAGGATAAGAAATAAATCAAGTAAATATGAGTACAATTACACTGGAATTACCAGAGGAAAGTGAAGAAACGTTAAATGGAAAAAGCATTTGCTTTTTGATCGGATCGGGCTTTAGTGTCCCTTATGGATTCGTAAAAGTTGGAGACATAAACCAAATGTTTGTTGATTTAGGTATTGACGATTTTATTATCATGCCAGACAGGAATGTAATATTTTCAAATGGACAAGAAGATCCAAATGGCTGGATGAATATAAATCAAAGACATTTCTTTGTTGAATTTATTGAGCATTACTGTGCTAATCTTCCAGATGGCGAAAATTTCCATTATGAGGATTTTTATGATTACTACTATTCAAGGTATCGAGGTGAGGATAATGCAGTTATAGATAACTTTTGCGATTCTTACCGACAGAAATATAAAATCGACAACAATGGATTAAACGACACCGTAAACTTATTACTAAGCTTCAATAATATATTCACCCAATTGCTGGCAAGCAAACTAACCAAAAGAAAGCTTTATGAAAATGGAGTTCACTACGGCAATTATCATCCATATGATAATTTCATTTCCTATTTAAATTATTTGGTTGAAGAAGGCTATGTAATTCATCTATTCACTTTGAACCATGACATTTTATTGGATCATATTTGCTCCCATACAGGATTGTGGGAATACTATTCTGATGGATATGATGATTTGGGCTCACCGTTTTACGGAGATCTTATTAATAAAGAAAAGGCAGATGGCAGACCCGACATTGAAGAAATTACAACCGCATATAAAGTTAGGTTGAAGACCTTCACAAACAAATTTGAAAATCAGATTAGACTTTACAAATTGCACGGTAGCATTGATACCCACATTATGGGGATTAAAGGTTTTGACCGACCAAGAATCAAAAATCTTTTTGGAGTACATGACTACTTCGTTGAGAAAAAGAATGAAGATGATGTATTGATCTACGAAAGAAGTATGGGTAATACATTTCCAGATTTCCTTAGTGGAACAACTGAAAAGCTCAGAAGCTATGGTGATCCATATTATAGTCAGTTGTTCGAACATCTAGAAAGAGAATTACCTAATTGTGAAAAGTTAGCAGTGATAGGATATGGATTCTGGGATTCAGGTATAAACAAATTTCTACAAGAAGGAATAATCGATAAAGGAATAGATGTCTCTGTTATTGATCCTTATGAGCCAAGAGGCCCACTATACATTGCACATAAGAAAGCTATCAGGCACTACGAAAAAGATCTAAAAGATGTTACGGTAGGAGAATTTAAAACAATTGTGATTCAGTAAATTAGACAGATAAGATCTCTTTATACAGATTATAGTTCATTTGGTCATAGCAAGCAAAAACGATTTTTTTTATTGAATTACCCTTATAAGATTTGGCTGCATTAACAGCTATTGGTGCAGCTACTTCTTTGGGGAAGCCATAGATGCCAGTGCTTATATTAGGAAATGCAATTGAAGAAATATTGTTTCTATCTGCAAGAGTTAAACATGCTAAATAACATTCGGTCAATGTTTGCTTTTCTTTATCAGATCCCTCTCGCCAGACTGCTCCGACCGCATGAATGATATGCTTATGTGGAAGACTAAATGAAGGGCTTATAATTGCTTGACCATGCTGAAGAGCTGGAATACCATTATCTCTTTTCCATTTTTTAAGATGTTCAAATAATTGGTCGCCTGCTGCTTCATGGATGATTCCTGAAAGGCCTCCTCCTCTCAGGAGTTGAGGGTTGGCTGGGTTAACAATAGCATTGACAGAACAATTTAAAATAGAATCATGTAGTAAGGTTATTTCCATTTGAACAAAATTAGTGTCTAGTAGCCAATTTTCGAGCCCCAGTAATATTCATCCTCTTCACTTAATGAATTATTATCAAGTCCCAAAGACTCCAATTTTTGAAGATTATGTAAAATGGAAACATCAGAAATCAAATTATCAAATAATTCCAAAGTTCTCAGATTGGTAAGGCTTGATATAGGGGTGATATCTTTTATTTTATTGTTATTTAAAACCAATTTTTTCAGTTTTGATAAATTTTCTAGAGGTTTTAAATCTGTTATTTTATTATCCTCTAAATATAATTGTTCTAAATCTGTTATCTTTTCTAAGGCTGTTATTATGATGATTTGATTCTCACTGAGTCCTAAATGAGTAATATGGTGGATTGCTTTTATAGGTGATATGTCAGAGATGAAATTTTTAGACAAGTACAATTCATTCAAGTTTTCTAACTTACTTAGAGCAGCAATATCGAAAATCTTATTATTAAATAGATTTAGAATCCTCAATTCGGTCAACTCTGATAAGGGTGAAAAATTAGTTATTTCGTTATTGGGTAAGGACAGCTCAACTAAATTCTTTAGATTACTCAGTTTTGAAATATCACAAATCCTACCTGAATTTAAAGTGAGATGAGTTAAATGTTCAATCTTACTGATTGAAGAAATATCTGTTATTTCATATCCAAAACTGTCTAAATGAAATAGATTTTTAAGATCTGTTAGAGGGCTAAAATCCATAGGCTCCCCAGTATAATAAGAGCCAATCATCCGAATTTTTTTTAAATTTAAAATTTGATCCAATATACCATATGAGACATCATTGACAGTTATATTTCTGACATATGATTTAAGAAAATTTTGCATAAGATCATCTACATCCTTAAAACCTTGTGAATCATGATTCAAATTGTCGACAAATATTTGTTTCCATTCTTTGGGAAGACTATGCCACCTATTCCATGCGAATTCTTTATCCATAATTTTTGGCAGTTTTGAGTTATTTGAAGCTATTCAATTTTTCACTTCTTAGCAAGGTTGTACAACGGTTTTGTTATTCTTTGTTATAAGATCTGAAGCTACAACACACTATCCGTCTCATCAATTTTATCGTCTTCAAAACGTGATAAATACGAACGTGTAACTTTAGAATCTGCATGACCCATGGCGTCAGAAATCAAATTGAGATTGATACCAGCTCTTTTTAAATTCATGGCATACGTATGGCGAGCGGAATAGGTAGTGATATCTGGATCGATACCAATTCTCATTGCTATTTCTTTTAAAGCCGAATTAGTTTGTTTGAGACATTTTTTAAGTCTATATGCTTTTTGCAAAGGCTTCTTGTGGAAGTCTGAAAGTACTGGAAAGATGTAAGGACTATGATTAAAACGATTGATGATTGCGTTTAGATTATTATTTAGTTTTATGCTGAATTGCGTTCCTGTCTTTTTTCTTTTGTAAAGTAATCTTCCATTTCTGAGATTGGTATGCTTAAGATTGCAGAGGTCCGACCAGTTAATCCCCCTACAATAATACATGAAGAGGAAATAGAAATAGGCGTTGTGTAGATGTGGATATTTTTCGATTTCAAAGTCTTTGAATAGTTGCATTTCTTCTAAGGATAAGGCACGACGATTGGGTTCTGATTTAAGATGTGAATAAGAATATCCTTTGGGATTAAATTGATTGCGAAATGGATAAATTTCATGGGCTATTAAACCTCTTGAAATGGCTTTGTTGAATACCGCACAAACCGTACGCATGTATTGATTCATCGTAGAGGGAGCACAGCCCATTCTTTCATACTTATCGCTTGCCAGCCACACTTCGTATTTATTTAAGAATGTCACATTAAGATCTTCAAAGGCAAGTTTTCCACCTGTAAATGCTTTTAAAGAATTATGTACATTTTTATAAATGGTACTATTACCGATCTTTCCTGATTTTACTAAATCGCTGATAATCTCTTTAATAAATTCAAAAATGTCGGTGGAAGCAGATTGATTACCAATTAGCTTTCTTTTAAACTCTTCAAGGGAAAACGGTTTACCTGAAAGTATGGCATCATCAATTATTTTTGTGGCTAATAGCTCAAATCTTCTAAGAGCCATATTTTTTGTTTCTGAATTTTCCACTTTAGTTCGGAACCTATTTTTATTAGGATTCCATTCTTTAATAGTAGAATGATAACCTAAAGAAATATTTTTCTTTCTACGGCGATAAAGAACTTGCATGACAATAGGATGCTTACCATTTGAGAGTGTTTTGTGCTTATAGAGCATCAATTTGGTGGAAACCATTTTTCGATTTTTTTATTGATATAAAATATTCATATGTGTATGAATCTGATATACAATACTTATAACCAACTGAAAATCAAGATGTTATGCTGTCACGCAGGGGGTCGCGGGTTCGAGTCCCGTCCGGACCGCAAAGAGTTCTCAGAAATGAGAGCTCTTTTTTTTTGTCCGGACTTCATCCCATCCGATGCTGATGCATCGGTGCCTTCTTTTAGAGTGACGTCTAGTCACTCTAATCATGACTAGTCATGACCAATCAGTTATGGACCGCAAAGAGTTCTCAGAAATGAGAGCTCTTTTTTTTTGTCCAAATGGAAAGTTAAACTATCTTAAATTTTTCAATTTATTTAAAAGAACCAACTTACATGTTTAAGTTAGATTAGTTAGAGTAAAGTGACTACGAACTCCTATGGAGCCTTGAACTTCATTCCTGCAGTACAGAGACTGGAAACAACCAATCTTTCTAATTTTGTTCGCTGCGATACAGAGACCGCAGTTCACCCACTATTATTGATGCATTTAGCATCAATAATTACGCTTCGCAGAACGTGAGTTCTTCATCAGAGATGAGAGCCATTTTTTTTATAATGACCTAATAGACTGTGATACAAGATTGTAGCTAAATTCGAACTACTTAAAAACAGCTAGTTTATGCTTGATGACTTTACCATATGCTTGCAAAACAAGTATATATATACCATCATTAACTTCACCTAAATCCAGCCTATGGTTTTTATTAATCAAAAGTTCTGCAATATCCTTTTTCACCAATCTACCATCTAATCTATACAAACAGACTGAATCGATCTCTAATTCCTTTGAGGATTCTATATTGACGATTTGCTGCGTTGGATTAGGAAATAAAGAAATTGTAAAATCCTCAAAATCGAAAACACTGGTTATCTCATCGATCACAAAAATGGAATCCAAAACGCATCCATTCGAATCTTCAATAGAAAACAAATAGTTTCCGCTGGATAAAGATGTTATAAGACTGTCGGTAGAACCTGTAGTCCAAAAGTATTCATAAGGCTTAACTCCACCACTTACCTCTACTGAAATCGAACCTTCTAATTCTGAAGTTGAAAGTGAATCAAGTAGAATAATCGCGGACAACGTTAAAGGTTCCGGTTGCTCGATCGTAACATTTTCCGCATCAGAACATCCATTTGAATCGGAAACCAAAATTTGATAATCTCCGGCCTCCAAACCTGTTAATATTGGAGAACCGCCATTTCCGTCTAACATATAGGCAAATGGACCTTCACCAGAAACAATATCAATTTGAATTTCTCCAGTGGCCTCTCCGAAACATAATACATTTACAACGTTTAAATCAATCGATAATTGATCATCTTCAACCTCGATATTTAAAATGCTTTGACAACTGTCCGCATCAGTAATAGTTACCCAATATGACCCCGGTGTTAGGTTTTGGGCGATGTAGCTGTTAGAAACATTATCTGTCCATTTATAATCAAAAGGCTCAATACCATTTAAGACTTCTACCTCAACTGTCGCCAAATTGAATTCATCACAATAGGTGCTTGTTTGGTTTAAACTGGCATCTAGTCCTGCATTTTGATCAACGTTAAAGGTATATTGCTCAATACAATTATCACCATACCATATAGTTAGTTGATGTGATCCTGGCAAGAGAGCATGACTTGTCAAGCCATTACTTTGTCCATCCCAAGAAATAGTATAACCTTGACCAGTGTTTTCTAAATTGCTAATTACTGCGTAAGTATTGGCTCCGCTTTGACAGCCCTCATAAATTATTTCTAAATCATAAGAAATCTCCAATTCTTTGAAAATTTCAAAATACTTGGTCGTTGAACAACCCGTATTATCAATTAGCTCAACGATATGTGTACCTTCTTCTAAAAGATTAAAAAACCCAACAAATTCACCACCATCCCAAAAAGCTTGATAAGGACCTTGTCCATTCTTGAAGTTTTGAACAGAGGCCCACGCCAATTCCTCACCACAAACAATATTGCTGAAGTCGAGATCAAATTCCAAAGTATTTAAAGGATCTATTGGGGTGATCTCAATTTCTTCGAAAATACTGCACTCATCCATTCGTACTTCTAATACTCCGATTCCTTCTTCCGGAAGGATGGTATAATCAAAAGAAAAATCTGGTTCTATAAATTCATCGTTCCAATATACTTTCGGATCATGCCCACTATGGTACAATAATCTTAAATCAATGTATTTATAATCGTCGGGTCCGCAACCTGTTGTTATAATATCATAATGTGGAGTCACCGGCTCACCCAAGTCCACTGTGACCTCTTTGAAACAACCATAATTATTAAAGGCAACTAATTCTCTATCGCCAAAAAATAAATTATTTATGCTATCCTCAAACTCTACTCCGTCAACCATGAATTTTAGATCCAGATTTAGCGTTTCAATATAAATAACACCATCCCCACCACAAATTGGATCTTTCCATTCTACTTCAAATTCTTCACGTTCAAAATCATTCTCGTAATCTAATCTGATGAGATACTCCAATTCACATCCCAAATCATTTGTCACGGTAAAAGTATAATCACCAGGACCTAGATTTTTTAAGGTATCAACAACTTCATTATCCTCCAGATTGAATACAGCGGTAGGATCTCCACTATTGACCAATATCCAACCATTATCTTCATAACATGTTGGTTGAACTACTTCTGGTGAAAAATCAACGGAGAAACATTCAACGCAGGTTTCATCTACTTCGATTAAGCCATACCAAGAACCTACAAAGACATCTTGAGTTCCATCATTATCGACATCTCTTAATTTTAAACCGTCAAATTCTCCAACCTCAATTCCATAAACTTGACTAACTAAAGTATTACGATTTACACGGTGAATAAAAAGCTGATCTAAAGAAGTCACCAACAAATCAGGTATCCCGTCACCCTCTAAATCACCACTACTGATGGCACTGATCGGAAATTCCGAAAATTTAAAAGATTCCAATACATTCATGTTGACTCCATTTAAAACATCTATCGTACCTTCAGTTGTTCCGCCGATAATTTCTTTGGTTCCATCTCCATTCCAATCAAATAAATAAATGGCTCGGTAATTATTGTTGGCAGATTGAACTAAAGTAAAATCATTATTGTGATCATCAAATCGATAGATCCACTCTTTACTCATGATCATCTCTAGCGAAACGTCATTATCGATATTACCGGTGATGATCGTATGACCTTCATAAAATTGATCTAAACTAAAACTTTCCCATTCTGTGGATAAATCTGTTGGATTCAAAATTCGAAAAGTTTCTTGAGTGAAGGCCAATATCTCATCAACACCATCCTCATCGATATCCTCTAATGCATATCCTTTCATCGAATCAAAATCATAATCCTCCAATAAGAAATTATGTTCCAAATTACCAGTAGCTCCATCATAAACCAACAGCTCAATATCTGGCCAATTTTCACCTAAAATCACGATATCCAAATCTCCATCATTACCGTAATCTGCAACTTCGATATGCCTTGATTCCAAACTCACATCTTCTGGCATCGTGATTCGCCGTTCCAATTCTTTCGTACTTGCATCATAGATATTGATTTTAGCAAACTCGTTTCCATAACCTGGCCCAACTCCACTGGCAGTGACTAATTCTGATTTCCCATCACCGTCCACATCTTCAAGTTCAATCGCATGATAAGCTCCAAATTCTCGATTAGAATCAGATATAATATTTCCATTGCTTAAATCATAGATTCTAATTCCACCAGGTCTCCCAAAGATGTCTTCAAAAGTCACCAATAACTCCAGACTCCCGTTATCATCAAAATCATCTATCATCAATGAAAACAAATCGTTATTTGTAAATTCCAATTCAATTTCAATCTCTTCTTTCAAACTTGCATCATTAAGATTATAAATCTCGATTTTGTTCCAAAAGTCATCCAAGGTGATGAATTCCAAACTTCCATCGTTATCTAAATCTCGAATCAACCAACTATCACCTCCTAAATATTCATCATAGATTAAAGTAGAAGATTCAATATCATAGAGTGCAATATTGTGTTGTCGTTCGATCACCACTTCTTGGTTTCCATCATTATCTATATCCCACAATTCAACAAGATCCGTGGAAAATATATCCAACTCATATTCAAGTTGGTAGTTTTGATTTATAAACTGATATATAGTACCGTCAGAAAGTACAATTTCTAAGTTCGCATCATTATCTACATTGCCAACTTCAAAATCACTCCAGAAACCTTCGGCATGAAATTCTTCAGTCATGGTGTTGGAATCATAGATATAAAAATCATATGCTGTACACACCAATATCTCGTTTTGACCATCATCATCTATATCCATCACCTGCAATTCGTAGCTCTGCGGATTGCCTCCACCCCAGGGTCTATCGATGCATTCGATCAACTGAAGGGTTTCGAAATCATATATATACATCAAATTATAAAAAACCGTCACAAGTAATTCGTCTTTACCGTCATTATTTATATCACCTCTAGCCACATGACTAAATTCAGCTTTTTGAATATCTGTAATATGAATTTTTTCGAACTTAGCCTCAACGGAGTTATAATTCATGGCGTACAGAAAAGAACCGTCTCGAGATGAAGATGTACCATTATTATGACTTTCGTCAACTTCGATAACTTCAAAAGTTACATAATCCTCTTCTCCGTCTTTATCGAAATCATATTTAATAAAAGTGTTTTTGGAACCTATTTTTCCACCAAAAGGGACCTCCAACCACAAAGGTTCACAACCGGTACTACAATCTCCTTGGGCTTGTATACCTATGAAACTGAACAATAGAAACAATAATAAAAAAGCTATTCTCATAATTATTGTTTTACTAATTTGTATGTGAGGAATCCTGTCTCGAATTCGAGATGTACGATGTACAATCCTGCCTTTAAACTTCTCAAATCTATTTTAAAACCACCATCTCGGAAGTCAGGTTTACCATTCGGTGAAAGCCTTTTACCGGCGATATCATAGATCCAATAAGTTCTTAATTTTTGATTTTCTGGAAAAATTATATTGAATTCGCCATTGGTTGGATTTGGATAAAACTGTACCTCAAAATCAATGAGATTATGATTAGCAACCATTGCATCCACTACAAAAGAAGTATCGAGCTTGCATCCGTTGGCATCTTCAATAAAAAGCAAATATTCATCTGCGCTTAAATTTAGATTTTCCAATCCAGATGCACCATTACTCCATAATACTTGGTAATCTTCAATTCCACCGAAAATTTCGACAATAATAGAACCATCTGGTTCTGGTGTATTACTGTTATCATCTGAAATAACAGCACTCACATTTAATGCTTCGGGAGAACTGATTTCTACTTCCAAGGTATCCGAACATCCATATTGCTCTTGAATGATAGCCGTGTAAGTACCGTTGGTTAAATTTTCTCTAATAAGCTCTTGCGAACCATTTTCCCAAAGCAAAAAGTAATCATTAGCTGTTGTACTAACTTCTAATTCTATTTGCCCATTGGATTCACCGAAGCACAGGTTATTTTGACTCATATAACTGAGAGTCAATTCTACTTCAGGTATATTTATCGTAATGATTTCTTCACAACCAGCTCCATCTGTTATGGTAACGCTGTAGTCTCCAGCACTTAGGTTACTTATTGAATCTACGTTTGTTAAACCGTTACTCCACTCTGTTTCATAAGGTTCGTTTATAGAATTGATCAATAAGGACAATTGAGCGGAGCCAGAATTATTGCAATCGATATGATCTATTTGTAGCCCGACATTTAGACTTGTGATCATCACAGAAAACTGCTCTACATATCTACAACCTTCTTCACTGACCAATTCGAGTATATGAGAACCGTTAGAAAGCATGGGGCTTAGTATATCATTGGTAAGTACACCATCCCAGAATATTTGATAACTATCAGGATTTTGCAAATTACTAACCAGGGCAAAGTTTTCGCTTCCGCAATCCGTCGAATTGATTACTAAATCATAGGCAGGACTCGGCTGTTCTGGAATTTCGAATTCCCATGTGTACAAACAAAATCCTATATAGGTACTTAAGACATGGATTCCAGATTCACTAAATATTGGACTTTGAAAACCCACAGAAATATTATCCCAGACAAATGTGGTATCATTACTAAAATCATCAATAATATCTGCTTCATAGACCAAATTGATTATTTGGGCATAATATTGATCACAATCATTTTGAAGGATCTCTATATCTAAATCCAATAGATCTTCTAAAACAAATTCTGGAACTTCGAAATCTTTAGATCGAGTACAACTATCTGTAACAATTTCGACAGTGTGAATTCCGGGACCTAAAGGTTCACTTACTTGATTGTCAAGTTGTCCATCCCAATAAATTTGGTAGGATTGATCAGATTCTACATTTAATAGCTGAGCAAAATAATGCATGTCCCCGCAGATATCTGCTTGCAGTTGAATATCAAAAGAAATCGGTTGTCTTAATTCAATTTCATATTCTTTAAAACAACCGTAATTATTAAAAGCAACTAAAGTATAATCCCCCTCTGCTAGTTCTTTCAAGGTATCTTGAAAAACTACACCATTAATTGAGTAACTTATGCCATCCAAATTGGTATTGGCCCAAACCATTCCGTCCTCTGCATTACAAGTAGGATTTTGGAATCCACGATCTATCTCCCAAAAGCCAAAGTCATTTTCATACTCTAGAGAGAAATTCAATTCAATATTACAACCCCATTGATTGGATAATATAATCTCATAATTTCCTGGACCTAAATCTTTTATTGTATCTCCGACTATTTGATCGTTGAATCTAAATTTTGCGGTAGGATCATTGCTTTGCAAAATGATCATCCCATTATCTTGATAACAAGTTGGATTAACAGTAAAAGAATTTTGATGAATCCATTGACATTCTATGCAGTTAATATCTATTTCTTGAACTCCCTCTTCCCATAGTTTAATTACATCCAGTTCTCCATCCAAATCAAAATCTAAAACCCTAATAACCGCGTCATCGTTTTGGCTATAACCATAAGTCTTGATAATGTCAGTCCGCTCGTTTACATGATGAATAACTACTTCAGATTCCCCTGAAAAAATTAGTTCTTTTTTATCATCGCCATCTGCATCTTCAAACAGCATATTGTTAAAAGGACCGACTCCCCAAAATTGCAATTCATCAATGACTGTAAAAGTAAAAGGAGAATATACTGTAACGTAAATCCCAATCTGATAGATAATATCATCCAACCCATCTCCATTCCAATCATCTACCACCACATCGTCATAAGATGAGCAACAAGGGTTTACTGAATTTATCTGTGAAAATCCTGTCTGATAATCATCTAAGGTTACAACCAATTCGTCAATTAATACAATTTCAGGAGCAGGATCGTTATCCAAATTTGTAACCTTTGCACTGTGATATTGAGGTGTAAATTGAAATGTATTAAAGTCTTCTGATTCTAAAATCTTCTGAAAATTGGTGCCGTCCAAAATATAGAAATTTTGCCAAGACGAACATAAATAATCCACAACCCCATCCTCATTTACATCTGCTACAACCATACTTTCTACACCTTGAAATGGCAGTAAAAGATCCAATTCCAATGCTCCAGTTTCTCCATCCAAAATCACAAACTGAGTAGAGGCATCTTCAAATGGTTCGTTATACCATCCGGTTAATAGGATATCTTGATCACCGTCATTTCCATAGTCAAAAACATTAATGGTGTTGCAATCGGAAAAATGTTCTGGAGAAGTAAAAGTTTGCACTAAGCGCTTTTCAATCGGGTCATAAATACTAACTATGGCTCTAAAAGGTTTAAAATCTTTAGCCACCGTGATCAGCTCTATATTATCATCTCCATTTAGGTCAGCGAAAGCATGTGCATTGGGCTCTATCGCTACACCAGAATTAGGTATTGAATGTTCAATTTGTTGTTGATCAAAATCATACATAAAATGATCATTACCTCCGCTCCCATGCCAAAATTCTATTCCATCATCGCCATCAAAATTTCCCAAATTCATTTGATATGCGTAATGGGTACTCGAATAAATAAAATCCGGAATGAACCTAGTAAACTCTAATTGTCCACTAAAACCGTCATAAGCCTTTATTGTATTATTTGTTTGATGATATACAACTAATTCGATATCACCGTCATGATCAAGGTCCTCAAACCCAAAAACATCAGGATAATCCAATACAATTTCAAAAAGCGCTGATTCTGCCGCAACGTCATAACATCTCAATGTTTCTGTCTCAGATAGATAAAAGAATTCATCCTTTCCATCCTGGTTAATATCTACGACTACTCTTTCATGAACACCATTGGATAAATCAACATCCGGAATGTCGTATTCTTTTTCCAGTTGGTCATCTTTATACTGATATACTTCACCATTGACGAAAATAACTTCCTTAAATTCATCATCATCAAAATTTCCGAGATTTAAAGTATAACTCTGATTATTGGATTGATGAAGCAAGTTAAATTCTGTGTCATAGACCACAAGTAGATTACCCGATCCTGCGATGATTTCAGCTTGACCATCATTGTTGATGTCGAAGAAAAACCAGTTGGTTCCGGTAATTTCATCCACCAGATCATCGAAACATTTTTTGACCACCAAAGTTTCGAGGTCAAGTAAAAGGACTTCAGCACCATTTGTGACTACCAAATCATCCTCTCCATCTTTATCGAAGTCGAAAATCGCTGGTCTCGATCTCATTAAATATGCATCAGAAGTTTTTATTTCTTCATATAGAAAATCCTCGGTAATATCTACTGTGAATATGACATAACTATTGCCGCTCGAAAAAGCTCGATTAATAATTTCTTCATCGCCATCACCATCTAAATCATGGGTCAAATAACTTAGGTCTTGAGTATAATGTGTAGCTATATTCCAAATTGGATCACATGCCACATCGCAAGTACTTTGTTGGCTAAAGGAAAGTATAGATCCAAAACAAAAACAAATAAGGAGGATTGATCTAATCACAATGATGGTGTTTATAGTAAGATATAAAAAAAATGCCTTCATTTAAAGCCTTCGTTCACTTGACTTGTTAAATCCTCAAACGTTGTCTACAACTTTATAATTTGTGTTGAAATTAAAATTTATGAATCATTCTACTTTAAATAATTTTAAAAGTCATTTGTATCATTGGTTCCTAGTTTTGAGGACATACCTCACCTAACTCTCCCAATTAAAAAGAGAAAGAAAAAGAGGAAGCTGTTAATAGAAGAGCTCTTCTTTTGCCTAAAAATTACAAAAATGTAATACTAATCTATTTGATGAGAATTTTAACAAATCTCCTATATTAGCCGATCCTAAGAAAACGCGTTCCCAAAACAAAACCATATGGATATGGTCTTCCTAGAATTTGAAAAATCTCTCGAGAAATTATACGATCAAATCAACAAGATAAAAAGTGTTGAAGAAGAAGGAGACATTGACGTCAGTGACAAAGTCAGAGAACTCGAAAACAAAATAAAACAAGAGAAAAAGACGATATACGCCAATCTATCAGGGTGGCAAAAAGTACAATTGTCTAGACATCCTCAACGACCTTACACCTTGTATTATATCAATCAAATGTGTAAACGTTTTGTAGAATTACATGGAGATCGAAATTTTGGTGATGATAAAGCGATTGTTGGAGGGATTGGTCAAATAGGTTCGCAATCAGTCGTGATCATCGGTCATCAAAAAGGGATCAATACCAAAATGAGACAATATCGAAACTTCGGAATGGCCAATCCTGAAGGATATAGAAAAGCACTAAGATTAATGAAATTGGCCGAAAGGTTTAATTTCCCAATCATAAATCTAATAGATACTCCAGGTGCCTTCCCTGGCATTGAAGCGGAAGAAAGAGGTCAAGGAGAAGCAATAGCTAGAAATCTATTCGAAATGTCTCAATTGAAGGTTCCTGTTTTATGTTATGTGATTGGCGAAGGTGCTTCAGGTGGAGCTTTAGGTATTGGATTAGGTGACCGAACATTTATGTTAGAATACACTTGGTTTTCGGTAATTTCTCCTGAGTCTTGCTCATCGATCTTATGGCGTAGTTGGGATCATAAAGAAGAAGCCGCAGAAGCATTAAAGCTCACCGCAGACCATATGTTGAATTTCGGTTTGATTGACGAAATCGTAAAAGAACCTTTGGGGGGTGCTCATGCAGAACCCGAGAAAATGGTGAAGTTGCTAAAAACGCACATCAAAAAACAATTGGACGAATTAATGCCAATGACTCCGGATAAAAGGATTAAGGAAAGAATCAAAAAATATTCCCGTATGGGAGAATTTGATATCGACAAATCCCTTGTGGAAACCATTTGATATGAGTTCGAAAAAATTTACTGGTACTGGCGTAGCAATTATCACTCCATTTAAAAAAGGACAAGTTGATTTTCTAGCTCTAGAAAAAATTGTCAATCATCTCATTAAAGGAAAAGTAAATTATTTGGTCCCTTTGGGTACTACAGGTGAATCAGCTACCCTAAGCGAATCGGAGCAAAGAGAGGTTTTAGATTGTGTGCTATCGGTCAACAAAAAAAGATTGCCAATAGTGGCTGGAAATTTTGGTGGAAAAAATACTTCTGCCATTATAGAAAAGCTCAATAATTGGAATCTTCGTGGCGTCGACGCGATACTTTCAGCGAGTCCTGAATACAGTAAACCAAGTCAGGAAGGCATTTATAAGCATTATATGGCATTGGCTAAAGTCAGTCCCAAACCCATAATTTTATATAATGTACCGGGGAGGACTAAATCTAATATAGAATGGCAAACCACTGTGCGTTTGGCTAAAGCAAGCTCAAAATTCATCGCTATAAAAGAGGCATCGGCGGATCTTGTCCAGGCGGCAAAAATTATACAAAACAAACCATCTCGATTTCTGGTACTCTCAGGTGATGATGAAACAGCTTTACCATTTTTGTCTTTGGGTGGTAATGGAGTATTAAGTGTCATTGCCAATGTTTACCCTAAGTCTTTCTCTACGATGGTAAATTTTTGTCTAAAACAAGAATTTAAAAAAGCCAACAAATTGAACAATCAATATTTTGAATTGCATCAATGGTTGTATGTCGAAGGAAATCCAGTAGGTATCAAAAACGCTATGAATTATGCTGGATTATGCGAGGATGAAGTAAGATTGCCGCTTTCGCGAATGCGAAATACCTATTCCAGCAAATTAAAAGCCTGCATGGAAGAAATTGGTTTGAAGAATTAGATTTTAGATCCTTAGAATTAAGACTTCTAGACCCCAGATTTTTAGATGTTGGTGTTTGGATGGTAATCAATAAAATCCTTTCCATTGAGTATAAAAGTCTTGCATCCAAAGATCAAGACTATATGCCTTTAACCCTATTCCAAAGATCACTCATCATTGTTTCTTCGGTTCCTTCTGGAGGACCACCCTCTTCGTTTAGCATGGTGTAATAACCATCTTCTCCTTTTTGGAGGATAAAACGAAATATAAAATCATCTTCGCCATAATCTTCACCTCTAAATGTGCCAAACCTCATATCGTTCATCTGCAATTTACCGTCTTCTCGGACTAGCATCATGTAGTATCCACCGCTAAACCACTTTAAGATATTGATGGTTCGATCATCTGATTTTGCGTCCGATATAAGGTGATGATTTTTTGGAATTTCGATCAATTTAAAGTTTTTTTCTTTATCAAAATTCGAATACAAACCTTGATAAAAAACACTATCCGTTTCTGCTGTGCCGGACCATAAAAAGTTGCTTAGGATAGTGGGATTGGTAACATATCTAAATTTTTCAATCCCTTTTTCGGCAATTGAATTTTCCATTATCTCGTTGGCGTTAAACTTATTAAAAATTGTAAAAATCATATAAGTACTACTCAGCGCGATGCCTACATAATTCCACACTTTCCTTTTATTGCTGGATCTATGAAATAATGAAGCAGTAATAAGTCCGATAAGAAACAAAACCGTATAACTTGGATCAGCTACTGATATATTACTAAATGCCACCCTATAATTTGAAAAAGGAGCAAACAATTGCGTTCCATATTGCGTAAAGCTATCCAAGATAGGATGGGTAATGAGCGCAAAAAACCACAACAAATGCCATTGACGATAAGTGGGCTCCTCAAAATCAGACTTTTCGATCACCAGGTCTGTATATTGTCTTTTAACTCCCCATACACCAATAAGCACCACAATCACAAGCCCTAGCCAAGACTTGGATGTTAGGTAAGTAATGCCGGCAAGAGCGGTAAAAATCAAACTCATGAATAATGCACCTAAGCCAAATTCTACCCAGTGTTTATTGTGCCATTTATAAAGTCTTTGACAAAGCCAGGCGAGTAAAAAAGATGAAACAATGGCAAAAAAGAAAGAGTGAGTTATGCCACGATGGAATGCCAAGCCAGCCACCTCATCTAAAAATAGATTGCCAATAATATCCAAATCAGGAATGGTGCCTCCCAAAGCTCCCCAAACCATTGCTCGGTTACCCAATTTTTTACCCAGTACTGCTTCACCCATCGCAGCACCAAGAACAATCTGTGTTAATGAATCCATTTAATCAAGTTGCAACGATTGTACAACCTCTTTTGACGCCATTTGTTCAGCAGATTTCTTGTTAAAATCTTCCGCAGTGGCTTTTTGTATGCTGTCAATAAAAACTCCAATTAAAAACCGATCGCGTTTATCAAATTTAAATCGATTGATCAATTTAAATTCGATTTCTCTACCGTGTTTTTGCCCCCATTCGAGCAATTGACTTTTGTAGTTATCATCCTTATCCTCAAGCTCATGAATATCCAAATATCTCCTTAGAATTTCTCTAATAATATACTTCTTGGCTTTTTCGTAACCCATTTCTAGATAAATCGCTCCGATCATAGCTTCGAAGGCATTTCCAAGCATAGATTTACTCATTTTCCCTTGAGAATACTCAGATAGTATAACGTCCAAACCCATTTTATCAGCTATACTGTTTAGCGTTGTTCGCTTTACGATTTTCGAACGCATTTTGGTCAAAAAGCCTTCATCCTTATTAGGATATTTTGAAAATAAATATTCTGCCACGATCGTAGAAAGTACTGAGTCTCCTAAATATTCTAATCGCTCATTGTTTTGCTGTTGTTTACCAGTCGAACAATTGTTCATCGATTTATGATAAAAAGCGGTCTTAAATAGGGATAATCGATAAGGGGTGAATCCCAAAATTTCGTGCAATCTTTTGGCTAAATCCTTATCGGAAGAAAGGTAATAGTTAAGATTTCTGACTATCGATTTCAATCAGTAAATTTTTTAATCGCAATACAAGAATTGTGGCCTCCAAACCCAAAAGTATTACTTAATAAAGCTTTCACCTCTCTTTCTTGAGCATCTTTCAAAGTGAGATTTAGTTTAGAATCAATCTCAGGATCTTGTGTTTGGTAATTTATCGTTGGCGGTATAGCACTTTCTTGAATGGCAATTATCCCTGCAATACACTCTATCGCTCCTGCGGCACCTAATAAATGGCCAGTCATCGATTTTGTAGAACTGATATTTAGATCATAGGCATTGTCACCAAAAACACTTTTAATGGCTTTCGTTTCAGCTATATCTCCCAAGGGTGTTGATGTACCATGGACATTGATATAATCGATATCTTCAGGATTGAGCTTTGCATCTTTAAGCGCTAATTTCATAACATTTTGTGCTCCCAAACCCTCAGGATGTGGAGCGGTGATGTGATGTGCATCTGCAGTCATTCCAGATCCTACAATTTCCGCAATAATAGAAGCTCCTCTTTTCTTGGCGTGTTCTAAAGATTCTAAAACTATGGCTCCTGCACCCTCGCCTAAAACAAAACCATCCCGATCCTTATCAAAAGGTCTTGATGCTGTTTGAGGACTATCATTTCTTTCAGATAATGCTTTCATGGAGGAAAACCCCCCAATTCCAGCTCTGGTGACTGCGGCTTCTGAGCCACCTGTTATCATTACATCTGCTCTCCCTAATCTAATGGCATCTAATGCATTTCCGATTGCATGAGATGCAGAAGCACAAGCTGAAACAGTAGCGTAATTAATACCTCGCATTCCATACTTTATGGAAATATGTCCTGGAGCGATGTCGGCAATCAATTTAGGAATTAAGAAAGGACTGTATTTTGGCGCACCTTCTCTTAAGGCAGCATCATGAATTTCCGCTTCTATGGTTTTAAAACCGCCTATTCCACTACCCCAAATTACTCCAGCCCTATCAGGATCAAAAGAACCTTCTGATAATCCGCTCATTTGCATTGCTTCGTCTGTTACAACCATAGCATACTGCGAAAAAGGATCGATTCGACGGGCTTCACGTCTATGCATAAAATCCTCTGGAACAAAATTCTTCACTTCACAGGCAAACCTAGTTTTAAAAAGCTCAGCATCAAATTTGGTTATTGGCCCGGCTCCACTCTTTCCCTCTAATAAGGCATTCTTATATTCCTCGAAATTATTTCCTATTGGAGTCAAAGCACCAATACCTGTAACAACTACTCTATTCATGTTTATTGTTATTGCATCTCAAATTATT
Organism: Saprospiraceae bacterium; assembly: GCA_020631135.1. GTDB lineage: Bacteria > Bacteroidota > Bacteroidia > Chitinophagales > Saprospiraceae > JAHDHU01. Next base: position 23,214 of record JAHDHU010000043.1, read on the forward strand.
AAAATTCGAGCGCATAAGAAACTATAATTGAAGACAAAAAAAAATCCACAAACGAAAAATCGAATGTGGATTTACAACTTTAAAACAAAAAGATTACGCTTTCTGTCCTTCCAAATATTCTACGGCCTGACCAACAGTTTGAATTGTTTCCGCCTGCTCGTCTGGAATTGATAAATCAAACTCTTTTTCGAATTCCATGATTAATTCTACAGTATCTAATGAATCCGCACCTAAATCGTTTGTGAAACTGGCTTCTTGAGTAACTTCTGAATCATCCACGCCCAGCTTGTCAACAATAATAGCTGTTACTTTGCCAACAACTTCTTCTGGTGTCATAGTCTAAAAATTTTATGATTAAAATAATACACAAAGAAAATCATTAAGGCTAGGTAAACCAAAGTTTTTGCTAAATTTTTGTTTTGAAGTTGTTTAAAGTTATCTTACTTGCCTACACCAAAAGCCGTGCGCTGACCTAAAAGTATCAGTAAGTTTGATTCGCATTAACAAACAGGTTGGGTTATTTAAATACCTTCAAGGAATAATTTTTGGTTTGGGAAAAATATTTATAATATTTGTTCTTTATAGAGTGATAGTAGGTTTAACGCAAAAAATCATGCAATTATGGTCTGTTTTAGACAATTGTAAAGGTTTCTCTCCTGATTGGAAGGAAATCTCAATGGTTTTTGGAATTTTTACAAAGCGCCATTTTTCGCTATTTGCAACAGCTATGACATAAGTAGATTTTATGAAAAAATTTTTATTCAACTTTCTAGT
>JAHDHU010000044.1 GCA_020631135.1 Saprospiraceae bacterium
ATGAAGATTTTATTACTCAAAACAATGTAGTAAGTAAAGACACCGCTTATCACAAAGGCCAACCTTTGGCTCCTGGTACAACTTTTAGACCTTACTTCAATGCACCCGTTGATATTAACTCTTATGGATTTGCTATCAGTGCGGAATATTTAATTGGAAATAGTAAGAATTGGAAGGTTGGAGCTAATTATACTTTTAACGACTTTACAATTCCTGATGCATTACCAGAAGGATTTGAGCAGTATGATCCAAGCTTTAATACGCCTACCAACAAAATCAATCTCTCACTTGCTAATAGGAAAATAACTAAGAATTTATCGGGTGGAGTGACCTTTAGATATCAAAACGAACACTTCTTTAGTAGTTCCTTTGGTGAAGGTATTATGCCTGCTTACAGTACGGTCGATGCACAAGTTGGATACAAATTATCCAAGCTAAAATCTACTGCCAAATTAGGTGTAACCAATTTGCTTAAAAATGAATATCGAACAAATTACGGTGGTCCATTTATTGGAAGAATGGTTCACTTAACAATAACATACGATCAATTTAGTAATTAATAAACTTGGATTGATTAAATCAATAAAAAAGCCCCGATGAAATTCATCGAGGCTTTTTTTATTTAGTGGTATTTATTATTCCTAACTCATCTCTAAACTAGACTTAACCGGAACTATCCATCCCCATTTATCTTCGACATCTCCATATCTTATTCCATCTAATGTATCTTTCACTTCAGTGGCAACCGGATGACCCTTCTCTGTTAGGTTCATTAAAAATCCATCATGCTGAATAGCTGCTATTTTTGTAGATACTGCAGCAGTACCTGTACCAAAAGCCTCAGTAAATTTACCTTCCTTGTAAGCTTGAACCAAATCATTGATGTCCACTAACTTTTCCTCTACTTCATATCCAGCACTCTTTAAATATTCAATAGCAGACATTCTTGTAATTCCTTTAAGAATAGTACCATTGGTAATAGGAGTAATTATTTTACCATCTACAACAAAGAAAATATTCATTGTACCTACCTCCTGCACATATTTAAACTCTTTGGCGTCCAACCACATTACTTGATCAAAACCATTGGCTTTAGCCAATTGAGCCGGTTGTAAGGAACCTGCATAATTGCCGGCTGCTTTGGCTTCACCTACTCCCCCATGGGCAGCTCTTATAAATTCTTGTTCAGTAATTAATTTTACCGGTTTGGTGTAATAAGGTCCAACAGGCAAACATAGAATCATCATTCTATAATTAGCAGAAGGTCTGACTCCAATCGCTTCATCCATCGCGATCATCAATGGTCTGAGATAAAGAGCACTTCCCTTAGAAGGCGGGATCCACTCTCTTTCTATATCCACCAATTGTTGAAGTGATTCTAAAAATCTTTGCTCCGGAAACTCAGGCATACACAATCTTCTTGCAGATGCATTAAATCTTTGCGCATGCAATTCTGGTCTAAAAAGAACCGGATTATTATCCTGATCTTTAAAGGCTTTCATTCCTTCGAAAATTGCTTGCCCATAATGCCAAGCTAAATTTCCTGGATGGATTGACATAGGCTCTAATTTTTTAATTTCACCTGTCTGCCATTCACCATCTTTAAAATCGCAAATGAAAAAATGATCTGAAAAAACCTGACCAAAAGGAATATTATTAAAGTCAACTGAAGAAAGTTTTGACTCGGAGGTAGGCGTAAATTTATTCACAATTAATAATTTACTGACTAGTAATAAAATAATTACTTCCGCAAAGCTACTAACTATTTTTGGTATAAAACGTATCTTGAAAATTGCATTATCATAGTTTTGTAAGACTTTTAAATTGCCAAATTTCCATAAAGCTAAATCTGCAAGACAACGATAATAATATTGCGCCAAAGCCCGAGAATTATATGAATTTAAAATCTATCTACGACGAAGAAACGATTTATAAAATTAATCTGAACTCCAAAACATCAGAATTAAAGGACCTAAAATCGAAAGTCGTAATCGTCATGGAAAAAGATAATACCGGAATAAATAATGAAAAATTATTGGAAATTCTAAAGGCAATCAATTGGAAAATCGGTGCTAATTGTTCACTAATTCAATTGACACAAAATGAAAATTTCAAACTTTCCGATCTCAAAAAACTAAAGTCTTTTCAAGCAATTGTATTTGGCAAAAAGCCAAAAGAAATAGGTGTTCAGGCCCACATAAAACCTTATACAAAAGCAACATTTGAAAATGGAGAAATGATCTTAAGCGATTCAATTGAAAAAGTAATCAATGACAAAAATTTAAAAATTCAATTATGGAACAGCATCAAAAATTGGAAAGATGATTGATCTAATTTTTGCTTCAAACAATGATCATAAATTATCAGAAGCTAAGATTGTTTTAAGAGATAGTAATCTTCATCTCAAAATGATGCGCGATATCGGATACACCGATGAGATCATTGAGGATGGAGACACTTTGGAAGAAAATGCAAAGATCAAGGCACGTATCATTCATTCAAAGTATGATTGCAATGTAATTTCCGAGGACACAGGATTAGAGGTAGAATCTTTAAATATGGAACCAGGAGTTTATACCGCAAGGTATGCAGGACCACAAAAAAATCACGATGCCAACATGGATTTGGTTTTAGATAAACTCAAAAACCATAGCAATCGAAAGGCACGGTTCAGAGCAGTGATCTGCCTTATTTGGAAAAACAGAGAATACTTATTTGAAGGGATCGTTGACGGAAAAATTGCAGAATCTAAATCAGGTATAGGTGGTTTTGGATACGACCCAATTTTTATCCCAAATGGTCATGAAGAGAGTTTTGCAATGCTCGGTGATCAAATAAAGGCCCAATTAAGTCACCGAGCCAAGGCTTTCTTATTGCTTAAAGAGTTTATAGACCATCAAAAATAAAAGTCTAAAATCACCATTAGACCAAAAATTAAACTTGCAAAACCATTGGTTGTAAAAAAAGCAAGATTTACTTTGGTCAAGTCATTGGGTTTTACTAACGTGTGTTGAAACATTAACAGCAAGATAAATATTAGCAAAGCAATAAAACTAATAATTCCAATACCAGTGTAATCTAAATACAATAAATAAGAAGCATAACTTAGAGCCACAACACTTAAAAAGTGAAATACCCTGGCTAATATCAGAGCCCGGGAAGTTCCTAAACTAACCGGAATTGAACTTAAATCGTTTTTTTCATCGAATTCTTCATCTTGTAGCGCGTAAATAATATCAAATCCAGCAACCCAAAATAAGACCGCAACTCCATGCAAAATGGGAATTAAATGAAATATTCCAGCCATTGCCAGATACGCGCCGACAGGAGCCAAAGCCAAACCTAGACCAAGCACAAGATGACAAAGGGCTGTAAATCTTTTGGTGTAAGAATATCCCAAAACGATCAATAAGGCCAATGGGCTTAGTAAGAAACAAATTTTGTTGATGAAAAAACATGAAAGGATAAAAAGAATACAATTTATCACAACGAAAATCAATGCTGATGAAGAAGAAATTACTCCAGCCGGAATCTCTCTAGATGAAGTCCGTGGATTGAGATTATCGATGTCTCGATCTAACCATCGATTGAAAGCCATTGCCGCATTTCTTGCAAAAACCATACACAGCACCACCAAAATCAATCGCCTCCAATCGAATTCTAATTCATTTATAAATAAAGCCAAAAATGCACCTAACATTGCAAAAGGCATTGCAAATATTGTATGAGAAAATTTAACTAAGTGCAGATATTTCTTCATTACAGAAAAAACAAAAAGCCTACGAAATGGTTTCGTAGGCTTTTAAATTTTTACATCTTAAAATGATAACTATTGAACCGCTTTTGCAGGAGCTGCTGCAGAAGGATCTTTCAATACTTTACCTTTAATTGTTAAGAATGTGTTCGCAGGATCAGTGTTTGCAGTGATCGTAACTCTCTTAGATTGAGGAGCACCTTCTACTTTACCTTTTCCTTTAGAATCAAACTGAACTTTAATCTCAGCTGAAGCACCAGGAGCGATAGGCTCTCTAGGCCAATCAGGAACTGTACATCCACAACTTCCTTTTGCATTACTAATGATTAAAGGCTCTTTACCAGTGTTTTTAAACTTGTAATTGTGAATCACTTTCTCTCCTTCCATAACTTCACCAAAATCGAAAGTAGTTTCATCAAATGTCAAAGTTGTCAAAGGTCCAACTGGTACCTCAGGAGCTGCTTCTGCAGGTGTAGCAGTAGTTGGATTTGGACTCACAGCTTGTTGAGCAACTGGTGTTGAAGATGTATCTGGAGTAGCAGTACCTCCATCCTTGTTACAAGAAACCATCGCCATCAAAGCGAAAGCAAATAATCCTAAAATTCTAAAACTTTTCATTTCTATTTTTTAAATGATTAAAATATTATACCTCAAAGATATGTCAGAATCAAGCCGCAAAGATAATATCTTATTACGGTTAACAACGCATTAACAAGAATTACTATCTATTTCCTTAAGGCTCTGCAATTTACATATTATAAATTAACAATAACTAAGGGAATTCCATTATTTTGAATTTATCCACCCATCAAATTCTTCAATGCTCAGTGCATTCAAACATTGGCTTTTGAGCAGCATTCCTTTCCTAGCTACATTGACACCATATTGAATATCATCTATACCGCTTGTACTATGAGCATCAGGATTAATTGAGATTTTGACTCCCTTTTTCGTGGCATAAGGTATCCAAGTGTAATCCATATCTAATCGATAAGGATTTGCATTTAATTCGATAACTACACTATTCGCAGCGCAAGCATCAATTACCTTTTCGTGGTTTATCGGATAGCCCATTCGGGAAAGCAATAATCGGCCTGTCGGATGCCCCAATATTCGCGTATGCGGATTCTCGATTGCGGTGATCAGACGTGAGGTTGCTTTGACCTCATCCATTCTTAAGTTCGAATGTATGCTAGCTATAATCAAATCAAATCCAGCCAATATATCAGGGCCATAATCTAAAGAACCATCATTCAATATATCTGATTCAATACTCTTGTAAATTTTAAAGTCTTCAAATTCTTTGTTAAGTTGATCAATCTCTTAGATGTAACACCCTTTCTATCTGTAGGCCATTGGCATAAAAGGCAGATTTAGAATGATCTGACATGACCAAGTACTTATAGCCTTTAGTCATACAAGCCTCGGCCATTTCTAAAACTGTATTGACCCCATCGCTATAAGTCGAATGATTATGTATCACTCCTTTGATATGCTTTTGTTCAATGAGGTCGTCGATACCGCTTAATAATTCTTCTGTTAAAATTTTAGCATCATCTCTCAATTCTGCTGGCACAAATGGGATCCCAAGATTTTCAAAAATATCCTCTTCGGTCTCAGCCTCATCATACATTCCGAGTTTAATGAGAAAATCATTAGATGAAGAACTTTCCAACAAATCAATTGCCAATGATTCTGAAGCGCTATAAATTAATTCTACTTTACAATCTCGAAAGATTAAATTTTCGGTTTCTTCATCGTAGAACAAATCTTCAATTTCTAGCGCTAATTCTGGATAAGCTAAATCCAAATCAGTTAATATTTCAATCTGATTCACAATTGGCATCAATCTTCTCAATTCGCCTGTTAAAACAAATTGGTTAGGAAAAGATAATTCGAGAGAGGATAAAAGATCATTGGCAATTTTGTCGGCTGTAGCCCAATGAAGTTTACCTTTTGAAAGAAAATAATATTCAATTTGTTGTTTTAGTTGAGCCTGGGTCTTTTCGCCAAATCCTTTTAATTCAACCAAACGATTTTCATTGCAAGCGTACAATAGTTCCCCAGGTGATTGAATATCCAATTGATCCCAAACCAATTTGACTTTTTTAGGTCCGAGTCCTTTAATTCTCAATAATTGTTGGATTCCTTCAGGAGTGATTTCCAAATACTTATTCAATGTTTGCATTTGACCTGTACTCAGCAATTCTTGAATTTTGGTACCAATCGCTTTCCCGATGCCGGGAATGGCAGCAACATCTGCTTCTGACATATCGACAAGCTGATTGGGTATCTTGCGCAAAGTGATATACGCATTGGCGTAAGACCTTGTTTTAAAAGCATTTTCACCGTGTAACTCCATGATTTTGCCTAAAAACTGAAATTCTTTAGCGATCTCTTTATTGGTCATTTGCTTCGTTAGATTTTTTGCGAATTTAATTCAACTAATTAATTTTGAATCATATAGAATTGAAAACAATATGAGAAGTCTTCTAGTATTAAGCGTTTTACTTGTTATTTTTTCATGTAACAGTCCTTCTGCGGGAAGTGTCGATTTGTCAGGTTACACCACCGTTAAGTTAGACGGAGGCGTTACCAAAGCATATAAAGAAACTGCTGACGGCACAGTAGTAGAAGAAGGTTATGTCTCCAATGGCATGATGAATGGTGTATGGCTGACCTATCATCCAGAAGGTAGGATTAAATCAATGACAACCTATAGTAACAATTTAAAATCAGGACCACACTTAGAATTTAACACTCGAGGTCAAATGGAATTAAAAGCTTATTTTAATAATGGTGTGCTAAATGGTCCTTACGGTAAATTTAAAAGCGGGAGATACTTGTCACAATCCAATTACAAAAATGGAAAGTTGGATGGAGTTCACCAAGAATATTTCGAATCAGGCAGAAATGCCGGAAAGGTTCAGAAATATGTTGAATTCAAAGATGGACAGCAGCATGGTAAATTAGAATACTATGATGAAGAAGGCAACACTACTCTTTCATATCAATATGAAAACGGTAAAAAAATGACCGGTGGCATAATCGAAAAATAATTTGGACATCGATCTACTTCGCTTCAAAAAGCATTTAAAAATCCAACATCTAAACAATCGGACTTTGGTCTATGATCAAATCCGTAAGAAGTCTGTGGTTTTAACCCCAGAAGAGTTAACACGACAATTATTTCTTGAATACCTCATTCGAGAAAAAAAATATCGTCCTGCCTTAATTCAAGTCGAAAAACAAATAAAAATAAACGGTTTAAAAAAACGCTTTGACATCATAACATTTGACAAATCCTTCAATCCTCTCCTTTTGGTAGAGTGTAAATCGCACAAGGTTAAAATTGAGGAAAAAACATTTGAACAAGTAAGTAGATACAATTTAGGGCTTAAATCAAGCTATTTAGTTGTTACGAATGGACAGAAAACTTTTTGTCATAAAGTGGACTATCAATCACAAGCATTAGAATTAATGAAAGAAATTCCATCTTTCAACCTTTGACAGTCGGAGTTATGTACTAATTTCACCAGCATAAATTCTGCCTTAGAATGTCTAAAAAAAGAATATTAATAACTGGAGCAGCAGGGCAACTCGGAAGAGTTTTAACTGAAGCGCTAAGAATAAAATATGGCAAAGAAAATGTCATAGCCACAGATATTAACAGTGCAATAGAGGAATTTGGCTTGTTCGAATATTTGGATATACTCAATATCGAACGCTTAAAAACTTTGATTGATCAATACAAAATCACAGAGGTATATCATCTGGCTGCAATCTTATCTGCGAATGGAGAACGTAACCCGGCCTTTACTTGGAACATCAATCTTAATGGCCTACTTGGTATATTAAATTTAGCGGTAGAAATGAATCTCGAGAAACTATTTTTTCCGAGTACCATTGCCGTTTTTGGAAATACCACACCACAAGTCAATACCGCCCAAAACGTTCCTCTTCTCCCGGAGACCGTGTATGGCATGAGTAAAACCAGTGGAGAACTTTGGTGTAATTATTATCACAAAAAGCATGGTTTGGATGTAAGATCCATTAGGTATCCAGGTGTTATCGGATGGCAATCAATTCCAGAAGGAGGAACAACGGATTACGCAGTTGAAATTTATCATGCAGCCTTAAAAGACCAACATTACACTTGCTTTTTGGAAAAAGACACAAGATTGCCGATGATCTATATGCCGGATGTTATTGGTGGTACTATTGACTTAATGGAAGCGCCAAAAGAAAGCATCAGTATTCGCTACGGTTACAATCTTTCGGCCATGAGTTTTACACCAGAAGAAATAGCCAAATCGATTCAAAAATTAATTCCAGAATTTACCATAGATTATCAACCTGACTTTCGTCAAGCTATAGCAGCTTCTTGGTCTGAAAGCATTGATGACAGTCAGGCAAGAAATGATTGGAATTGGAAGCCTAAATATGATCTAGATCTTATGACTAAAGACATGATCGCAAATCTCAAAAAATAAAGAATATGTTTTCTCAAGTGCAAGATCAAATTTCTAAAGAATTAGATTTAATTAAAGAAGAAGGTCTTTTTAAAAAAGAAAGAATAATTACAACACCCCAAGCTGCTGACATTTCCACAACTCAGGGTGAGGAAGTAATCAATTTTTGTGCGAATAACTATTTAGGGTTATCCTCTCATAAAAATGTTATTGAAGCAGCTAAAGCTACAATAGATAGCCACGGTTTTGGTATGTCTTCTGTAAGATTTATTTGTGGCACTCAAGACATACATAAAGAGCTAGAACAAAAGATTGCAAAATTTGTAGGAGCCGAAGATGCGATATTATATGCTGCCGCTTTTGATGCCAATGGAGGGTTGTTTGAGCCTATTCTAAATGCCGAAGATGCGATAATATCTGACTCTTTAAACCACGCATCAATAATCGATGGTATTAGATTATGCAAGGCCAAAAGATATCGCTATGCAAGTAATGATATGGCTGATCTTGAGGAGAAATTAAAAGCGGCCAAAAATGAAAATTCTCGTAGAATTATGATCGCCACAGATGGTGTTTTTTCCATGGATGGAGTCATCGCTCAAGTTGATAAGATTTGTGAATTAGCAGAGAAATACGAAGCGATGGTCATGGTAGATGATTGTCACGCTACGGGATTCACTGGAAAAACCGGTCGTGGAAGTGCGGAACATTGTGGTGTCTATGGCCAACCGGATATCATAACCGGAACCTTTGGGAAAGCACTCGGTGGAGCATCAGGTGGATTTACTGCGGGAAAAAAAGAAATAATCGAAATGCTTCGCCAACGATCGAGACCATACCTGTTTAGCAATACGCTAGCTCCTTCAATAGTTGGTGCCAGTATCAAAGTCTTAGATATTTTAGAAGGTTCAACTGAATTACGTGACAAATTAGAAAGCAATACTTCATATTTTAGAAAAGCGATGACAGCGGCTGGATTTGATATTATCCCTGGAACCCACCCGATTGTTCCAGTTATGCTTTACGATGCGGTTTTATCTCAAAAAATGTCAGAAGAACTTTTAAAAGAGGGAATTTATGTAATCGGCTTTTACTACCCTGTTGTGCCTAAAGAAAAAGCAAGAATAAGAGTACAAGTATCAGCCGGCCACGAGAAACATCACCTTGATAAAGCAATTGCCTCATTCACGAAAGTCGGAAAAAACTTGGGCATCATCTAAGTAAAATTATGGAGGTACAATGGAATTATGATGAATTTTTGGCGTATTTGCTAATCTACGCGAGCTATGCTGACCTAGAATTTAGCCAACAAGAGAAAATGATCATTTTGCAAACTGTAAATGAAGAAACTTTCAAAGAATTAGAACAAACTTATTTAAGTGCAACTGATTATGAAAGACTCAAATTAATCTTAGATCATAAAGGTTTATATTATCCGACACTTGATCAGAAAAAAGAGCTTTTATTCAAAATTAAAAAGCTCTTCGAAGCTGATGGTGAATTTTCCAGATTAGAAAAAAGCTTAAGTTTATTTCTTGAAAAACTGCTTTAACTAGGACTTTTTCTTAATCGTCCAAGTAATTTTTGCTTTAGCTACTTTAATTCCATCTTTATCAAAGCCGGACGTACGCAAATCAAAAGACTGTCCTTCTCCTGTAGCTTCGGCTTTTTCAATGTATTCTTGAATCTTATAACCTTCATTGCAAGTAAAAACCGTAGTGGTTTTGGCTTTTTTTACAAAGTCCATTTCAAAATGAATTACCAACATCGACCACTTTCCACGCCCACTCAGATAACATTGAACCAAAGCTCCAGTGGACAATTCTGCAGTACCAGCTAAAGCAGAAAAATAAATTGACCTAAATGGATTTTGACTCGTCCATCGATATGGCACCAAAATGGAGCAGTGATCTGCCTCAATGCTTTTGATCTTTACTCCCCAAAATGCCAATGAAGGCAAATTTTTCCAAACGTAAAATTTGAATAGGATTGGATTTTTGTATCGTGATAATAATTTGAGACCTGACTCTGTAAGAATTGGTTTCATAAATTCTTTATGTTAATTGAAGGATCTCGATGAACAATCATTTGAATTGTTTGTGGAATTCGCTCTTCAAATAAAATTTTTCTGCCTTTTGTTAATTTTTCAATCACCTCTTCTGTGAAATGTCTTATTGTCATGAGCTCGAGATCTTTTTCAATTTGAACATTAAACTCTTCCTCTAAATCCTTTAATAGTCCATCAATTCTTTTGTTTTGATCAACCGAAAAAATAAAACTCACCGCAGTATTTTTCATCATCTTAATTTTGACTCGATGTTTTGCAATCCTTTGAAATATAGTACTCAAATGATCTTCTGCTACAAATGAAAAATCTTTAGTAGCTATTTTAAACAAACATTGGTTGTGTTCAAAAACAATAATTGGAGGAATATTTATTTCATTTGCATACGAAATAAGTGTTCCTTTTCCTTCGGATTCGACAAATGATTTGACATACAAAGGAATGCCTTTGTTTTGGAGAGGTTTAATGGTTTTAGGATGAATAACCTTTGCACCATAGTAGGTCATTTCTATCGCCTCACGATATGATAGCTTTTCTAATTTATCTACATCGTTAAACAACCTTGGGTCAGCTGTCAAGACTCCGGGCACATCTTTCCAAATAGTTAAACGTTCGGCGTCAAGGCAAAAACTGAAAATAGATGCTGTAAAATCGGAACCTTCCCTACCTAAAGTTGTGGTAAAATTTTCCGAAGATGCAGCAATAAATCCTTGTGTCACGATGATATCAAACTGCGCGAACATTTCTTCAGTTTTAGATTTAATTCGTTCTTCCGTGACTTTCCAATCCAAATTTGCTTCTCTGTATGTATTATCCGTTAAAATCACATCCCTAACATCTAACCAAGCCACTTTCGATTCCAATTTTTGCAAAAATCTATATAGTATTTTACTAGATACCAATTCACCCACAGAAACAATTTGATCATATTCAAAATCGAAACTGGGATGTGCTTCTTCTTCTAAAATCCAGTCAATTTCAACGAATGTGTCTAAGATTTCATTTTTTAAATCCTCATCAGGACCAAACAACTGATTGATTAATTCTAAATGATTTTCCTTGACATTCATCAAAGATTTGAACGGATCTTTTGTCTCATCATAATGGTCATTTAATACCAGCTGAAGAGCATTGGTTGTTTTTCCAGTCGCTGAAACGACGACCAACAATTTAGGATTAACCTGCTTACTTATAATATCAGAAACATTTTTTATCCCCGCTGCATCTTTTACAGATGCTCCGCCAAATTTATATACCTCCAAGACTTGTATTTTATTACAATAATTTGGTAAAGATAAGTTGATGCTACTTTAATCCCAATATCGGCACGGCAGTTGTTGTTTATTTATTTAGTTTTAGAAGACTAATTAAGCATATGGAAGCTTCTGTTGGAAATGCACTGTATTTGTTAACTGTTGGCATGTTAACCGTTTTTTTCATCCTCACAATGGTTGTTGTGTCAGGTCGCCTTTTAATTGCTTTTGTAAATCGATTTATGCCTGAGACTAAAGAAGTAAATCGTTCTCAACCTGAAGCAATTAACGATAACACCATGCGAATAATTGAGGCCGCAGTGAGTAAATTGACCAATTCTAAAGGTATTATTGAAAAAGTAGAAAAGCACTCATAATCATGGGGAAAGATATTAAATTAGCCTTGGTCTATAGAGACATGTGGCAATCTTCAGGAAAGTATGTTCCAAGGGTAGATCAGTTATTAAAAGTAGCGCAACCTATCATCGATATGGGCTGCTTTGCCAGAGTAGAGACCAATGGAGGTGGTTTTGAACAAATAAATCTCCTATTCGGAGAAAACCCTAACATTTCAGTCCGAAAATGGACACAACCATTTAACGACGCCGGAATCCAAACTCAAATGTTGGAAAGAGGACTAAATGGAATACGAATGCATCCCGTACCTGCGGACGTAAGACGTTTAATGTTTAAAGTCAAAAAGAAACAAGGTACAGACATCAGTAGATCATTTGATGGCTTAAACAATCCACAGAATCTTGAGCTTTCATTTAAATACGCCAAAGAAGGTGGAATGATCCCACAGGCAGCTTTAAGTTTAACTTATAGTCCTTTACACAATGTCAATTATTATATTGACTTGGCCGAACAATATATTGCTCTTGGGGCAGAAGAAATTTGTATCAAAGATATGGCCGGTATAGGAAGACCGGCATCAATAGGTAAAATTGTAGCAGGTATTAAGGCTAGCCATCCGAATATTTTAATCCAATATCATGGTCATTCGACTCCTGGCTTTTCTGTTGCTTCTTCATTAGAGGCTGCAAGAAATGGTGCAGATATTATCGATGTCGGCATGGAACCATTGAGTTGGGGAACAGGTCATGCAGATCTTTTGACCATCCACGAGATGCTGAAAGATGATGGTTTTTCACTTCCCGAAATCAACATGAAGGCTTATATGAAAGTCCGAAGTTTGACTCAGGAATTTATAGATGATTTTTTAGGTCTGTACATTAACAAACAGAATCGATTTATGAATTCTCTACTAATTGGTCCGGGATTGCCTGGAGGGATGATGGGTAGTCTAATGGCTGATTTAGAAAAGAATTTAAAAAGCCTCAATAAGTGGCTTAATAAAAATGGGAAGGAAAATATCACTCAGGAAGAATTATTGATTCAGTTATTCGATGAAGTCAAGCTTATTTGGCCTCAGATGGGCTATCCGCCTTTAGTCACACCTTTTAGTCAATATGTGAAAAATGCGGCATTGATGAATATCTCACAGATGACAAAAGGAAAAGAGCGATGGTCAATGTTAGATGAAAATACTTGGGGAATGTTAATGGGAAAGTCGGGAAAACTGCTAGGTCCGATAGATCCAATCTTGAAAAATATGGCCTCCGAACAAGGAAGAGAATATTACACCGGCAAACCGCAAGATCTCTATCCAGACGAACTTGATTTGTACAAAAAGAAAATGGAAGAGAAATCTTGGGCTTTCGGTCAGGATGATGAAGAGTTATTAGAATATGCTATGCATCCTCCTCAATATGAAGCATTTAAATCAGGTAAAGCCAAGGAAAACTTTTTAAAAGATCAAGAAGCAAGGCGTCAAAAGGAATCAGCATCAAATACCTCCAAAAAAGCACCGATGCCTAAAGAAATCGATGTTGAAATTAATGGTGAAAAATATCATGTTAAAATCAGTTATCCCAATGATTCTACTGACTCCAAAAATTCTTATGTTTCAGATGACGTGCTAGCCTCAAAAGGATCTGACAATGGTATTGGATCATACATTGATTCTCCGTTGGAAGGAAAATTCTTTCTTACCAAAGACTCATCACAAACAGCAGTCAAGATTGGAGATAAAATCGAGAAGGGTCAAACTGTAGCTTATGTAGAAGCTATGAAAGTAATCAATGCAATCACTGCCGATAAGTCTGGTGAAATCATAGAAATCTTTTTTCAATCAGGAGATGAGATAGAAGAAGATGATCATATTTTCAAAGTGATATAGAATGAATGTATTAGACAAGATATATGACATGACTGCTCTTGGTGAGTTAGCAAGCAGTCCAGGATCATTTCTTATGATTGCGCTTTCCTTAGTATTACTTTACTTAGGCATTGCCAAAAAATTTGAACCTTTACTTTTAGTGCCCATCGCCTTTGGTGTCTTATTGGCTAATTTTCCTAGTGGTGGAATGGCAGTTGTGCAATCTTCTGATCAAAACATGATTATGGACATGACCTTGATCCAAATTTCGAAAGAATTTGGGATTATGAACATGCTCTATTACGCCTTAATAAAGACGGGACTTCTTCCACCATTAATTTTTCTAGGTGTTGGAGCGATGACTGATTTTGGTCCGTTATTAAGAAATTTAAAACTCGCTTTTTTTGGAGCTGCTGCTCAAATTGGAATTTTTACTATGTTGATCGTTGCGATTTATCTAAACTTCGATATGGGTGAAGCAGCAGCATTAGGAATAATTGGAGGCGCCGATGGACCTACAGCCATATACACTGCAATTGTGTTGGCTCCACACCTACTAGGTCCGATTGCTATTGCTGCATATTCGTACATGGCTCTTGTGCCAGTAATCATTCCATTTGTTGTGAGATTTTCAATGACTAAAAAGGAATTGAAAATAAACATGAAGGAACAGGATCGTTTGCATCCTCGGAGAAGTGAGATCAAGAATATAAAAACCTTGAAGATTATTTTTCCTATTGTTTTAGGAATGATAATCTTTTTACTTGTTCCAAGTGCAACCCCGTTGGTTGGAATGTTATTATTCGGAAATCTGATTAAAGAAATTGGTAGTGACACAAAGAGATTATTTTCTGCAGCTTCAGATACGATCATGAATACCGCCACTATTTTCTTAGGACTTTTAATAGGCGGAACCATGACTGCCGAAACCTTTTTAAAACCTCAAACGCTACTAATTGTATTGGGTGGATTTTTTGCTTTTGCAATTTCCATCTTCGGTGGTATCATGGCGGCCAAAGTTTACAATATTTTTGCAAAAAAGAAAATCAACCCACTTATCGGAGCCACTGGACTGAGTGCCGTACCTATGGCATCGCGTGTTGCGAATGACATCGCCTTAAAACATGATTCAAGCAATCATTTGCTCCAATATGCAATGTCCAGTAACATTTCTGGAGTAATAGGATCTGCCGTAGCAGCAGGTGTTTTGATATCTTTTTTGTCTTAATAAAATTTTAACAAAGCATACC
Source organism: Saprospiraceae bacterium (assembly GCA_020631135.1). Classification (GTDB taxonomy): domain Bacteria; phylum Bacteroidota; class Bacteroidia; order Chitinophagales; family Saprospiraceae; genus JAHDHU01. Next base: position 15,016 of record JAHDHU010000044.1, read on the forward strand.
TACTTTTATAAAAAGCTGTAAATCAGTCACTTATAAAAAATTTCAATTTTAAGTGTATTTGACTCCGTCATTTGTTTGTCAATTGTCCGATTTACTACGTACCAAACTGAAGATTTAAACGTCTTATAAGTAATAGTAGTAGATAGTTTTTTCATACTTTTTCGAAAAGAAGCCATCGCCAGATGGCTTCTTTCATTTTTAACAAAATCTCTACAAAAATTTTCTCAACAGCCTTAATACAATTGTAAAAACTAAGCTCAAGAGAATCATGGTCGTGATTGGAAAGTAAAATTTAAAGTTTTCTTTTTCAAGTTTTAGGTCACCGGGGAGATTACCCAACCAGCTAGATTTATTTCCAAAAAAATAGTAAATAACGCCTACTATTAAAATGATCAATCCAATAAATATGATCACACGACCAATGCTTTGATTTTCCATAAGTTAATCTCATTCCTTTTCAGCTTATAAAATAGTATTTATTATCTTGATAGTCCAAACCATTTGCGGGTTGCCTTCGTACTAAAAGATAAGGACCTGAATCATTATTTGATATGAAAAAAACTATACTATCATTTCTTTTCATCAGTGCTGCATTTTGTCTTCAAAGTCAAATCGTTATTAACGAATTTTCCGCCGCCAACATTGATCAATTTTTTAATGAATTCGGTGAAGACGAGGATTGGGTCGAATTGTACAATACTTCTAATGACTTTGTTGATCTCACCGGTTATCACCTTAGTGACCGAGAAGATAACACAGATAAATGGACGTTTCCTGCTGGTTCTGGCATCCCAGCCAACGGTTTTCTTTTGGTATGGTGCGATGGAAGAGATGAGTTTGTGACCAATCACCATACGAATTTTAAACTCACGCAAACCCGAACTGATGAGGTCATTTTAGTCAGTGATCCATCCGGAAACATATTGGACATAAACCAAATTTCTGTTCCAAATCAACTTGGAGATTCTTGGGGAAGAATTCCTAATGGAACGGGTGATTTTATGGTCAACAAAGCTCCAACCCCAGGGGATAGTAATTCTGGAAACGCTCATCCGAGGTATGCCTCATATGTTAATATTAAACCAGCTTCAGGAGCAAAAACAGGGCCTATTGAAGTTACTATCGAACCAGATGATTTACAAGGTGGGACAATATACTATACACTTGATGGCAGTATTCCAAGTCCATCAAACGGCTTTGAATACACTGGTCCCATTCCTATCAATTCCACGACTGTGGTAAGATCTCGTGTTCTAGAAAATAATGTAAGTCCTGGTTACATAGAAACCAATTCTTATTTTATCAATGAAAATCACGAAGTAAAAATAATATCCATTGCCGGTGGTAATGAATTATCAGATTTGATGGCCGGTTCCTTTAATGAGCCTATTGCATCTTTTGAATATTTTGATGTTGATGGAACTAAGAAAGATGAAGCTGTTGGAGAATTCAATAAGCATGGAAATGATTCTTGGGCCTATGATCAAAGAGGTGTTGATTATATCACCAGAGACCAATTTGGATATGACAGTGACATAGATGATAAGATTTTTAATCTATCGGATCGAGAATCTTTTCAAAGATTGATCCTCAAGGCTGCAGCCAATGACAATGCCACTTTTGAAAATGGAGGAGCACATATCAGAGATGCTTATGTCCACACCTTATCCCAAATAGCAAATCTAGAGATGGACGAAAGAACCTACGAACCTTGTGTGCTATACGTAAATGGAGAGTACTGGGGCGTTTATGAAATTCGAGAAAAAGTAGATGATCATGATTACACCAAATTTAACTATGACCAAGGTAAAATGTGGATTGATTTTATTAAAACTTGGGGTGTAACTTGGGAAGAATATGGTAGTTGGGATGATTGGTATGACCTAACTGATTACATTGAAAATAATGACTTGACCATAGATGCCAATTATGAATATGTGCAAGAGCGCTTGAATCTCCTGAGTCTGGCTGACTATCTAATATTACACTCTTTCAACTTAAGTTCCGATTGGTTAAATTGGAATACAGGTTGGTGGCGAGGAAGAAAAGAAACAGGTGGCGCTAAAAAGTGGCGATATATTTTGTGGGATGAAGATGCGACATTTGATCATTATATAAATTATAGTAACGTACCAAGCACCGATCCAAATGCAGATCCTTGCGACTTTGAATTCATTCCTGACTTCACTGATTTTGAGGGACATATCGGAATCTACAATAAACTTTTTGACAACGAAGATTTTGTTCAACTTTACATAAATCGTTATGCTGATTTAAACAATAGTTATCTATCCTGTGACTTTGCAATCCCTTTATTGGATAGTCTAATTGATAATATTAGACCAGAAATGCCTAGGCAATTCGATCGATGGGGAGGTAGTATGGCAGAATGGGAAACCAATGTGAATGATCTAAGAGATTTTATTTTGACAAGGTGTACTGTTTTAGATGAAGGAATCGTGGATTGCTATGAAGACGAAGGGATTTCTGGTCCATATGACGTTTTTATTGATGTGCAGCCTCCAGGATCCGGAAGAGTTAGGGCAAATACTGTAACCGGACTCTCCTACCCTTGGCAGTCAACTTATTTCGATGGCATCGACATTGAACTGGAGGCATTGCCAAATGGAATGAATTCTTTCCTTTATTGGGAAGTTAAAAACAATGCTTTTGGGCCAAGTGATCTAGACAAGATTATTGACATGAATCTGACCAGCGCTGATACCATCGTTGCGTATTTTTCTGATGTACCTTGTGTTGAACCAGCCAATCTAATTGTCAATACTGCCCCAGGAGAAGCTTTCCTCGAATGGTCAGGTGGAGGTAATGTTACGTTTGAAGTCAATTACAAATTAAACACAGAAAGTGATTGGAGTATTTTTTCAACTTTAGATCCTGAAACAACTCTTACAGATTTAATGATGTGTGCGGAATACGATCTAAGAATAAGAACCATCTGTGCAAATTCGGTAAGTGACTATGTTGACTTTAGTGTTCAAACTTGGTGTACGACTTCAACTGAAGATCTTGCAGGTGTTGGAATTTCAAAACTTAACCTATTTCCAAATCCGTTTAATGAAAGTGTTCATTTAGACATAGAATTAAATGATGCAAGTTTACAACAGATAAGAATTTATGACAGTAAAGGTTCTTTGGTCAAATCATACAATGAGGTACAAGGTCAAAGAATATTATTAGACCAATGGAATAATATGGATGCTGGAATTTATCAAGTACAACTGCTAACTACCAAAGGTGGGGTCCTCAGAAAACTCGTAAAAATGTAATATTTGGATTCGGATGTTTTAAAGTATATTGACAAAAGTGTGCTATGTTGGTTAGCAACAACAGACGTTAAGAACCAACCTAATGTCAGTCCGAAAGAAATATTTTGTTGGTTTAACGAATCTTTATTGATCGCTAATATTGCGTCTCCCGGAAGTGCAAAAAATATATTGTCGAACCCTAAAGTAGCCATAAGCTTTATAGATATATTATCTCAAAAAGGATATCAACTTAAGGGTACTGCTACGCTGATTAGAGAACAAGATCCTGCATTTTCAGAATTAAGCAAACCTCTATTAATTCTCACATCAGGCAAATACCCATTCAATTCTTTGTTTCGAATCGAAATCACCAAACATAAGAGGATCTTGGCGCCCAGTTATATTTTCTATCCTGAAATTGAAGAAGCTCAAAAAATCCAAGGAGCTAAAAAACAATATGGTTTAAAGTAAACCGGGCTGCACCCCAACCATTTAATAATATTTTGCGATATGGTTCATAGATATTCAAATATGAATGCAACCCTTAAAGTTTTTGACTGTCTTTAAAGCAATACAAATTATCAAATGTTATGAAAACTAAAACTACTTATCCTTTATTAGTCATTATTCTTTTAATGAGCTCTTGTGATTTACGAAATTGTCTTTCTGGTGAAGGCCCGAATGTAGATCAAACGATAGAATTGTCTCAAGACATCACGCAATTCAATATTCAAACAGCACTAGATATAGAACTTAGCGAAGGAAATACACAAGAAATAATGATCACGGGACCCCAAAACATGATCGATGCTCTTTTGGATGATTCGAATGTCTCTGGAAACACTTGGAATTTAAATATTGAAGAATGTACCGTAAGCAAAGATCTGATCATTACAGCACAAATAAAGGAACTCGAAGCTATTTATATTGATGGGTCAGCTAAAGTAGTTGGTCAAAATACTTTTACAAATATTGATGATTTAGATATCGAAATAGATGGTTCTGGAGACATCGAATTAAACGTTGAGCAAATGGATAAACTCCGTGCAGAAATTGATGGTTCTGGGACGATTCAGTTAGAAGGTTCTGCAGTCGAATCAGTCAACAAAATTGATGGATCTGGCAAATTTTATTTGAGAAATCTAATGTCTTTGGACGCATCGATAAAAATAAATGGAAGTGGTAAAGCCGAATTAAATGCAAGTGAAAGTGTCAATATAGAAATTGACGGAAGTGGAGACGTTTGCTACGTTGGATCACCAGAATTGACTATTACAATCGACGGGAGCGGCAGTACAGACGAATGTAACTAAAAGAGATTCTTGAAAAACAATAGTTTTTTCATGCATTTGGGCTTTCATCGAATTGGTGGAGGCCTTTTGCATTTTTAGTATTCGCATTCGCGAATGTGATCATTAATCTATGCTTTAAAGTTTTTTGAAACAACTAGTTCTTTTCCACCGCCAGAGTAATCATAAAATCCTTCCCCACTTTTTCTACCTAATTTACCAGCTGTAACCATATTTACCAACAATGCACAAGGTGCGTATTTTCCATTGCCAAATCCTTCGTACAAAACATTCGCGATTGCCAAACAAACATCTAAGCCTATAAAATCTGCCAATTGCAGAGGACCCATGGGATGTGCCATTCCTAATTTCATAACAGTATCTATTTCTGTAACGCCCGCTACACCCTCATGAAGAGTGTAAATTGCTTCGTTAATCATAGGAATAAGAATGCGATTAGCTACAAATCCAGGATAATCATTTACTTCAACCGGAATCTTTCCCAATTTTTCTGAAATTGACATGATTTCTTGCGTGACCTCATCTGAAGTTGAATAAGCTCTGATAATCTCGACCAACTTCATTATCGGTACTGGATTCATAAAATGCATTCCGATCACTCTTTCGGGTCTTGAAGTGGCTGCAGCAATTTTAGTTAAAGAAATTGAAGAAGTGTTGGAAGCCAAAATGGCTTTCTCTGGTGCATGCTGATCCAAATTTTTAAATATCTTCAATTTAAGATCAACATTTTCTGTTGCTGCTTCGACAACCAAATCTGCTTGTTTAACACCTTCTTCTACATCTGAACAAGTCTGTATATTTCCTAATGTTTCAATTTTTTGCTGCTCGGTAATTCTTTCTTTTGCTACCAATCTGTCGAGATTTTTTTTAATCGTAGCCAAAGCCTTTTCTAAAGCTGCATCAGAAATATCTACCAAAGAAACTTTAAATCCACTTTGAGCAAAAACATGAGCAATTCCATTGCCCATAGTACCAGCTCCTATAACCGAAACATTATTAATCATTTGAATTGTTTTGATTTTTAATAAATAAGTTAAGAGACAGGCACTTCACGATTTCCTTTGACCACCGATCTTGAAATGACAATCTGTTGCACTTCTGAGGTTCCTTCATAAATCTGGGTAATTTTGGCATCTCTCATCAATCTTTCTACGTGGTATTCCTTGACAAAACCATATCCACCGTGAATCTGAACTGCTTCAACACTATGTTTCATGGCAGCATCCGAAGCTGCTAATTTTGCCATTGCACTTGCCATCACATAATCCATATGTTCGTCTTTTAACCATGCGGCTCGATAAACAAGCATCCTAGCAGCTTCTATATCAGTAGCCATTCTTGCCAATTTAAACGCTATTGCTTGGTGTTGCGCAATCGGCTTTCCGAAGGCTTCTCTTTGATTGGCGTAGTCCACAGACATCTCATATGCTCCTGCTGCAATGCCAAGAGCTTGCGAAGCAATGCCTATTCGTCCACCTGTCAATACTTTCATGGCAAATTTAAATCCGAAACCATCTTCACCAATTCTATTTTCTTTAGGGACCTTCACGTTAGAATACATTATCGTATGAGTATCGGAAGAGCGAATCCCTAACTTATCTTCTTTTGCCCCTATGTCTACCCCGTCCCATTCTGTTTCTACAATAAACGCATTTATACCTCGATGACCCTTCTCTTTATCTGTTTGAGCAATTACCAAGTGCAATTTCGAAGTCCCCCCACTCGTGATCCAATTTTTGGTGCCATTTAACAAATAGTGATCGCCCATATCCTCCGCTACTGTTCGTTGCATTGTTGCATCCGAACCGGCTTCTGGTTCAGAAAGACAAAATGCTCCTATCCATTCACCGGTAGCCAACTTAGGAAGATATTTTTCTTTTTGAGCTTCAGATCCAAATTCTTGTAAGCCCCAACAAACCAAAGAATTTTGTACACTGACAATAACAGAACAAGAATTATCAACCTTCGACAATTCTTCCATGACCAAGGCGTACGAAATATTATCCATTCCCGACCCTCCATATTTGGGTTCGACCAGCATCCCCATAAAACCTAATTCGCCCATAGCCTTTACCTGCTCGGTTGGATAACTCATTGTGTTGTCTCTTTCGATCACTCCAGGTTTCAATTCATTTTGAGCAAATTCTCTAGCAGCCTCTTTTACGGCCAATTGATCTTCTGTCAATTTAAATTCCATAACAATATCTTATTTTTTAAGCCCAAAGATCAGAGGGATAGGTCCCTTGATCAATTAATTTATTTATTCTTTCCACCACATGTGGCTTATCCTCTTTATAAGTGACTCCAAACCATTCAGCGTCGCAAGACAAAAGCTTCATGTTGAGTACACCGCTTTTTATGAGATTATCGATTACCAAAGGAATAAAGAATTCAGACTTTTCCTCTGTTCCCCTTGCCCTTAGAAAGTCAGCAAATTGTTCATCTGCATATTTAAAGAAACTAGCCTTAAAACCGAACATATTCATTGAGACCAAAGTGTTGTCTTCTAAAAATTTATTTTCACCATCCAACTCAAACTCTCCACCTCCTTCTACTTTTGATATTTTTAAACATTCTACAATTTTTGATAAGTTACCAGTTCCATCATCATAACAAACTCCTCGGTTAACCGTTCCATGATCAGACAAGGTATTTTTTAAAAAATAACTGACAACTGCATAATCTTCCGAAACATCAGAACTTAGAAAATTCGCCAAAGTTTTATAGGAATCTACACCATAATAATCATCCGCGTTAATAACCCCAAAAGGACCATCAATAACTTCTTTACCCATTAATACCGCATGTGCTGTCCCCCAAGGCTTTTGTCTCTCCTCTGGTAGAGTAAAGAATTCAGGCACTTTGTCTAATTCTTGTGTTACAAATTCTAAGTTTATTTTATCTCCAAATCTTTCATTGAATACAGATGAGATCTCTTCCCTAAAGCTTTCTCGAACAATAAATACAACCTTACCAAAGCCAGCTTTTATTGCATCATAAACAGAGTAGTCAATTATAGTTTCACCATTGGGTCCAAATGCATCCAATTGTTTTAAACTACCATACCTAGACCCCATTCCAGCCGCAAGCACTAAAAGTGTTGGTTTCATATTAATTCTGTTAAAATTTAACGCGAAGTTAAAGATTCTAAGATTTATCCTTCAATTCTACAAACATTAAACTGTCATCTAAAAAATTTGATTTTGTCGCTTAGTAAAAGCCAATTTACAACTCATAAACGTTACAATATTGCATAAGGTTCGTGCCATATGCACTTATGACGAAAGGATCTCAAAGGGTGACGATACCAAAGAATTCTAAACGCTAAAACTCCAAGATTCTTGGATATTTTTAGCCTTAGAAAAAATTGCAAATTTTTGAGATTTTAAGATTATTAGTTTCTTGAACTATTTATTTTCGTTGCTTAATAAACAATGGCTTAAATAAATATGTTTTTGAAACAGAATATGTGCTTGATTTGAAAATTGAAGATTGACCAACTTGGTCTATTTGCTTATTAGTTAATGTTTTACATATTATGTATATATTTAATATATTTGAAGGTTGAAAGAATATTTTACTGAATTATGAGAATTTTTGTAATCCTAACAATGGTGGTTTTTCTTTATTCTTGTACGAAGGATACGACCGTTTTATCTAGCGAATTGGATGCTGAATTAGAAATTCTAATTGGTGCGGCTTCGGAAACAGGTTCACCTGATTTTTACATCTTGCCTGATGGAACT
>JAHDHU010000045.1:0-9222 GCA_020631135.1 Saprospiraceae bacterium
CAGATAAATTCCAAAATGCAAAGATGGATCTTCCAATTGCACTTGGAAAAACCATTTCAAACGAGGTATTTGTGGCCGATTTAGCCAAAATGCCGCACTTGCTTATTGCAGGTGCCACGGGTCAAGGAAAATCAGTTGGCATCAATACCATCATCATGTCTTTGTTGTTTAAAAAACATCCATCTCAGGTAAAGTTGGTTTTGATCGATCCAAAAAAAGTGGAATTATTCCCCTACTCTGCTTTAAAGAATCATTTCTTAAGCTTCTTGCCCAATGAAGATGAGCCGATTTTAACTGAAACTTCAAAAGTAATATACACCCTTAACTCTTTGTGTATGGAGATGGATTCTCGATACGATTTGCTAAAAGCAGCTAAGGCGAGAAACATCAAAGAATACAATAAGAAATTTACCTCTAGAAAATTGAATCCATTACAAGGTCATAAATTCATGCCATACATAGTATTGGTAATAGATGAGTTTGCAGATCTCATCATGACTGCAGGTAAAGAAATAGAGATGCCAATCGCACGTATTGCTCAGTTGGCTAGAGCTGTAGGAATACACTTAATAATTGCCACTCAGCGTCCTTCAGTAAATATCATAACCGGTATCATTAAAGCTAATTTCCCAGCGAGACTTGCATTTAAGGTTACATCTAAAATTGATTCAAGAACGATTCTTGACACTGGTGGTGCAGATCAGTTGATCGGTAGAGGTGATATGATCCTTGCCATGGGCAGCGACAATATCAGATTACAATGTGCTTTTGTAGATACTCCAGAGGTAGAAGAGGTACTCAACTGCATAGAGGAGCAAAGAGGTTACCCAGAACCATTCTACCTTCCAGAATTTAAAACAGACGATGATATCAGTTTAGGCGCAAGCAACATGAAGCTTTCCGATCTTGATGCTATGTTTGAACAAGCTGCCAGATTAGTGATTTCTTCAAATTCAGGTTCTACCTCTAATATTCAACGAAGGTTGTCACTTGGCTACAATAGAGCAGGAAGAATTATGGATCAATTAGAAGCCTTAGGTATTGTGGGACCAGCAAATGGTAGCAAGCCTAGAGATGTTTACTATACTTCAGAAATGGAATTCGAGCAGTTTTTCGAAAACTTAAAAAACAGCTAGAACAAGAATAATTTTACCCAGAGATCCGGAGGAGTTGCATTTTAGTTTGCAGCTCCTCTTTTTTGAATCAGATTTTAGACTATTCTTTCTTAAGGTGTTTAGAGATTAGAATTTATTTTTCGATTACCCTCCTTCTTAAAAGTATACCTGTTTTAATGCTTTCCTAACATACGAGGTGACAACTTTTTAATTACTTATACGTCTAGATTACAAGTTACTTTTGCAATACAACTTTTGACTATGACTAGATATTTCTTTTGCTGCTTTTTTTTAGTGCTTGGTGTAGGCTTATCGGCACAAAACATCGATAAGGAGGCGAAGGCTATTTTGGATAAGATGAAATCTAAATATGACGCTTACAGTGCGGTAGAAATAGGTTTCGAATTAAATATCGAGATACCGGAGCGAGCACCTGAAATCCAAAATGGGAGCATAATACAATCAGGAGAAAATTATAGAATCAAATTGGACCAGCAAGAAATTTATTGTGATGGCGAAAGTGTTTGGGTACATCTAATCGATAATAAAGAAGTTCAGATAAATGATTTTGAAGAGGACATGAGCAACGAAATGATGTCTCCTAATGATATTCTAGCAGTTTATGAGTCTGGGGAGTACTCTTACGCTTTGACCAACGAACAGCGCGAAGATGGGTTAATCATTCAACAAATAGAATTTAAACCTATCGATCGTGATTCGGAATATTCCAAAATGAGATTAACCCTGGATAAACAGAAGCAACAATTGGTCAGGATAAAAATATTCGCTAAAGACGGATCTAGATTTACGATGCGAGTAAAAACACTTAAAGAAAATAAAACTTACTCATTGGACACTTTCCGTTTTGATAGTACAAAACATCCAGATGTGCATGTCGAAGATCTACGTTTGTGATCCTTCACATTCGTGAATGATAATTGTAGTCGAATTTTTTGTGTAATCCATCGATAAATTAAGCTTCCTAAAGCCTTTCAATCTTATTTTTAAATCATTGTAATTAATAAACCACTACAAATGATAAAATCTATTAAATCAACTTTTTTATTTCTTTTTGTTTCACTTTTTGCCCTTTCTTTAAATGCACAGTCTGCAGATGAAATTTTAGATGCCTACTACGAAGCTACAGGCGGTAGAGATGCGTGGAACAAAGTAGAAAACATGAAATATACTGCTAAAGTCAACCAAGGAGGAATGGAGATCCCTATCGAAATGGTTGAATGCAAGGATGGTAGGTCTTATACCAAAGTAAGTTTCCAAGGACTTAACATCTTACAAGATGTGTATGACGGAAAAGATTTATGGAATACCAATTTCCAAACAATGAAAGCTGAAAAAGCAACCTCAGAAGATCTTTCAAATCATAATCTAACCATTGGCGACTTTCCAGATCCTCTTCTAAACTATAAGAAAAGAGGTTATAAATTAGAACTCCTAGGTAAAGAATCTTTTGACGGAACGGATGCTTTCAAATTAAAGCTGACAAAAAAGCCAATGACCGTAGATGGCAAGGAAGTCGAAGACACTGAGTATTATTATTTCGAAGCGGAATCTTTCGTTTTATTAGGTCAAGAAATGGAAGTAAAATCTGGACCAATGAAAGGTCTCATTCAACAAATTACTTTCAGTGAATACCAAGAAGTAGACGGCCTATACGTCGCCTTCGCCATGACTCAAGGTGAAAAAGGTGGTCAAAGTCAACCAATCATGATCGAAAAAGTAGAGCTTAATGTAGAATTAGATGAAAGCATAATGGCTTTTCCTGAAGAGGCTCCAGTAGAAGCTCCTGCTGACAAAAAATAAAAACTTTTCATTCCTTCCCTGACTACCTTGTAGTCAGGGAATTATTCTTCTCATCCTAACTATCTTATAATGAAAAAACTTTCTCTATTGGCATTGTTGCTAATGGCAACTAGCCTGTTATTTCTATCTCCTATCTCGGCTCAAGAAACGATTACCCTCAAAGGAAAAGAACTTTTTGGCGACATGAGAGCTCGACAAATCGGTCCAGCCTTAATGAGTGGAAGAATTTCTGACCTAGAAGCTCATCCAAACAATCCTCGAATTATTTATGCCGGTACTGCTGGAGGTGGGGTTTGGAAATCAAATAACGGAGGTGCAAGTTTTCAACCAATTTTTGATGATTATATCCAATCAATAGGCACAGTTACTGTAGATCCTCATGATCCGGACAATACAGTTTATGTGGGCACCGGTGAGACTTGGACTCGAAACAGTGTCAGCTTAGGCGATGGGGTTTATAAAACTTCGGATGGAGGCCAAAATTGGAAGAAATTGCCCTTAGATGGATCTGAAAGAGTCTCTGATATTATCGTGCACCCCAAAAATAAGGATGTATTATTTGTCGGTGAATTAGGTGCTCTGTGGGGAGACAGTGAGACTCGCGGGGTTTATAAAAGTGAAGACGGTGGTCAAACATGGGACAATATATTTTACATAGATCAAAAAACAGGATGTGCAGAATTAATAATGGATCCAAATGATCCAAATATTCTGTATGCTTCCATGTGGGAATTTAGAAGAACCGCTTGGTCTTTTAACTCTGGTGGCAGCAAAAGTGGTTTATTTAAATCTGTAGATGGCGGAAAAAACTGGAAAGAATTAAGAAATGGATTTCCTTCTGGAAAATTAGGAAGGATAGCAGTGGCCGTTGCACCTTCTGATGGCAATATTTTGTATGCCGTCATTGAGTCAGAAAAAACCGAAAACAATGGCTTATATAGATCAGATGACGCAGGCAACTCTTGGAAAAGATTAAATGGCGATTTTGGTCTCGTTGTTAGACCCTTTTACTTCTCTAGAATAGTTGTGGATCCTAAAAACCCTGATGTTCTCGTAAAGGCAGGATTATTCGGATCGATAAGTCGGGATGGTGGAAAGACCTTCAAAGATCCTGGAAATATGCATGCAGATATTCATGACATTTTGTTTGATATTAATGATTCAGATCGAATGTACTTTGCCACCGACGGTGGAGTTTACAGAACTTGGGATGGAGGCTCTACCTTAGACATTGTAAGTAATATTCCTGTTTCACAATTTTATCACTTGGCACTGGATAACGAAGAACCTTACAATATTTATGGTGGTCTTCAAGACAATGGTTCTTGGTATGGACCTTCTCACTCACCTGGAGGGATCGAAGCGAGAGATTGGAATCGAGTTGGATACGGCGATGGCTTTAGAGTGCTTAGACATTCGTCAAAGCCCATCATATACTCTGAGATGCAAGGTGCTGAAAACGTTTGGCGTTATGACATCGAAAGAAATCAGCAAAAAACGATTCAACCTCTTCCAGTCAAAGGAGATCCAAAATTGCGTTACAATTGGAATGCGCCCATATCATTGAGTCCTTCGAAGCCAGATCGTATTTACATCGGAAGCCAATTTGTACACATGTCTGAAGACATGGGTAACACTTGGAAAAAGATCTCTAAAGATTTAACCACCAATGACAAAAAGAAACAAGATCAAGAAAACTCAGGAGGTTTATCCAAAGACAATTCTGGCGCCGAAAATCATTGTACTGTATTTACCATCACTGAATCAAGTTTAGATGAAAATATAGTTTGGGCTGGCACTGATGATGGCAATGTTCAGGTAACAAAAAACGGTGGTAAAAAATGGAGCAATGTTACTAAAAACATTAAAGGCCTTCCTGCAAATACCTGGTGTTATCACATCGAAGCCAGTGTGCATGATAAGGGAACAGCATATGCTGTTTTCGACGGGCATACCAAAAATGACAAAAACCCGTACTGCTTCAAAACCACCGATTTTGGAAAAACTTGGACTTCTATTACCACGAATGACATAAAGGGGTTTACTAGGTCAATCCAAGAAGATTTTGTGAATCCTGATCTACTTTTTTTAGGCACAGAAACTGGTCTTTACATTACGATCAATGGTGGTACTTCTTGGAGTAAGTTTACCAATAATATGCCTTCTACTGCGGTACATCATCTAGAAATGCACCCTCAGACCAACGATGTGGTTATGGCTACACACGGAAGAGGAATCATCATCTTAGATGACATTAGTCCATTGCGTGAACTTACAAATGAAATTCTCTCTAAAGATGTTCACTTCTTTAATTCTGAACCATTCACATTGATCGAAGAAAGTGGATTCGGTGGCTCAAGTACAGAACTGCAGTTTGTTGGACCCAATAGAAATCGAAATGCAAAGATCATGTACTACCTCAAAAAGAGACACATTTTTGGTAAAATGAAAATTGATCTTTATGATCAGCAAGGAAATCACGTCAAAGAATTATCAGCAAGTAAAGCTAAAGGCATCAATATTGTGAATTGGGATTATTTTACCACCACTCCCAAAATGGCTAAAGGTAAAACTTTCACATTCGGAGGGTTTACAGCTCCTCGCATACAAGCAGGAACCTATAAAGTTGTCATGACGAAGGGAAAAGAAAAATATGAAACCGAATTGGTAATAAAATATGACGAAACCTCCTTGGTAAGCGCAGACGAACGTAAACAGCATCATGAGGTAACACAAAAGTTATTCAATATGTCAGAAGATCTAGCCTATCAGGTGTATCAAATGGATGAAATGATTTCTGGTGTTAACCACCTTATGGGTAGTTTATCTTCCACAGAAAAAGAAGGCAATGAACTTTTGAAAAAGCTTAACACCCTCAAAGAATCTAGCGTGATCACGACCGGAGACAATTATGTAGGCGCAGCAGAACCCCAATTGCGTGAAAAACTGGCAGCATTATATTCTAAGGTAGCTTCAGGCTTCGTACCTCCATCCACCTCTGAATTAGAAAACCTGGCGCTTATAGAGGAACGATTTAACAAGGGGAAAAAAGAATTAGAGGCTTTAAACAAAGGTCCTTGGGCGAAACTAAAAGATGTCGGTGCAATCGCTGGTGTTACATTTCCTAAAGTACTTTCAAAAACGGATTTTCTAAAGAAAAGTTAGTTTAGATTTATTTGAAAAATGAAAGGGAAACACATTTGTGTTTCCCTTTCATTCAAGAAAAATGCGGTGAACCGTAGCACTCATACTAACCCGCATTGAACATTGCTAAATGTAATCTTTACAAAGCAATCTTTGTTGACGAACTAAAAAACTCAGTTGATACAATCACGTTGTATTCCCCTGATCCAAGTTTTTCTAGATTAAAGGATTTTTGAAATGACCCCGTCTTTTGATGATTAAACCTATAAATCAAATCACTTTCATCATCATAAATAGATATTTGAATATCTTCCTCGTTTAAGTACTGAGAATTTACCAATACTTTATGATTCATCTTTTCGATTGTTGGTCTGAAAAAAGATTTTGAACTCACTAAATGTACCGCTTCATTAGATATAACAGCTTCATATATATCTACCGAGTTTCCTCCTTTTATTCTAATTTTATAATTTCCATTTGGCAACGATTCTAAATCATATTTCACTTTTCTCTTACTTTCTTCGATCCTGTCTTCAAAAACGATATCACCAAATTGATCAGTAATTAGCAAAACCTTCGTTTCGTGCGTCACAGAATTGCTTAAAACCAGCGCTTTTTCATTTATCACAACATTTAGTGTGGATATTTTCGGAGAATAATTTGCCGATAATTGGAAAAAAGATGCAAAAATGAATGTGAATACTAACAATAATTTTTTCATGATCGTATTTCTATTTTTTATCAAATGAATTATACTGTAAATATCCGACAGGAAAACTTTAAAATATATGCTAAACTTGCTCAATACTAGTTCTAAATTAACCTAATGAGTTAATTTAGAACATTTTATTAGTAAATTTAGATATATATCAATTTTCAAGAATATATTCAATGGACATAAAACCTAAGAACCACTTAATTCCGAGACTAGAAAAAGTACAACCGGATTTTGGATCTTCTTTGAGGTATGAAAGATTTACAGAGAGAAACCCTGATGCCAAAGCTTATTGGCATTATCATCCGGAAGTAGAACTTGTGTTTACTAAAAATGGATTTGGCAATAGATATGTTGGTAATCATATCTCCAAATTTGAAAATGGAGATTTGATTTTATTAGGTCCAAATATTCCCCATTTTGGATACGAATTTGGGTTCCAAGGAGTCAATGAAGAAATCGTTGTTCAGTTTAAAAAAGATTTAATAAAAAGTTCGGCAGAATTTATACCTGAATTACAATCTATTAAAGAACTTATAGATAGAGCCAAATCTGGTCTTTCTTTTTACGGAGAAACCAAAGAAATTGTAGGAGTACAGTTAATGAAAATGGAGATAAAAAGTCCGTTCAAAAGACTATTAAGAATGTTTAAGATTCTTGAATTTCTGGCCAAGTCTAAGGAATATGAAGTTTTAAATTCCTCCGGAGTAACGCTGATCATCCAAAATCAAGATGATGACAGAATTAATAAAGTTTATCAGTATGTAAAGGATCATTATGAATCGGAAATATCATTGGACCAAATTAGCCAGGTAGCCCTAATGACAGTTCCTTCATTTTGTAGATATTTTAAAAAGTATACTACAAAAACCTTCACACAATTTGTCAACGAATTTAGAGTCCGACAAGCGATAAGGTTGATTGGGAGAGGCAATAAGTCAATCACAGAGATCGCAGGAGAAGTAGGATTCAATAACTTCTCCCATTTCAGTAAACAATTTAAAAGAGTAACAGGAGAATCACCCTCCAAGTATAAAAAGTCAATGTATCAAATCATCAGCTAGTACTTTCTTAAATCATTCAAAAATCCTTACTGAGCTATACCGAAACCACCTATCTTCGATGCATGGGTTGGAAATCTAAAGCCATCATTCCGTTTGCAAGACACATTTCAAATCGAATTCAGCGCGATGCCAGAAATGCTATTAAGGACCAAGCTGCTTGGCAAAAATATCTCGTAAGCAAAGCAAAGCCCACCCTATTTGGTCAAGACCATGGTTTTAAAAACATTTCCAATTACAATGATTTTAAAAAATACGTTCCTGTCAGGGATTACGAAGCATTCCAAGAATACATCGCGAAAATACTTGAAGGACGAGTAAATATTTTATGGCCTAAAAAACCAAAATATTTAGCCAAAACCTCAGGGACAACATCAGGCGTAAAATACATACCTGTTAGCAAATCGAGTGTTCCAAACCACATCAATACAGCGCGAAATGCCTTAATGAGTTTTTGTTATCGAAACAAACTGCTGGACATTTTTGACGGCAAGTTGATATTCATGTCCGGCTCCCCTCTTCTAAGCGAAAAAAATGGAATCAAAATCGGGCGTCTTTCCGGTATCGTAAATCACGAAGTCCCAAATTGGGTCAAAGGCAATCAAATACCATCTTATACAAATAACTGTATTGAAGATTGGGAAGAAAAATTAGATGCCATTGTAAACGAAGCCCTAAAAACTGATCTTAGATTGATTAGCGGCATTCCTCCATGGGTCCAAATGTTTTACGAAAAATTAATCTCCCAATCTGGAAAATCCAATATCGCAGAAATTTTCCCAAACTTCAAGGTCTTTGCATATGGTGGAGTAAACTTTGATCCTTATCGATCCAGCTTAGAATCATTGGTTGGAAAAAAACTACACGCTTTCGAAACTTATCCTGCTTCTGAGGGATTCATCGCTTTTCAGGATGAAAGCAACGATGATGGTCTTTTGCTAAACACCAACGCAGGAATATTTTTCGAATTTGTCCCTGTCTCTGAAATTTCCTCGGAGAACCCTATTCGACTAAGACTCCAAGAAGTTGAAATTGATAAAGATTACGTAGTCATAATCAACAACAATGCGGGTCTTTGGGGTTACAACATTGGGGACACAGTGAGATTCATTTCTTTAGATCCGTATAGACTGGTAGTGAGTGGCAGAATTAAACATTATACGTCTGCTTTTGGTGAACATGTCATCGGAAAGGAAGTAGAAAATGCATTCGCTGAGGCCTCCAAACTTTATCCTTGTGCCGCAACCGAATTTACGGTTGCACCAATGGTCAACCCCTCTTCCAATGAGTTACCTTTCCATGAGTGGCTTATAGAATTCGAGCATCTTCCTGAAGATATTTCCGCATTCGCGAATGCGATAGACAA
>JAHDHU010000045.1:9232-23145 GCA_020631135.1 Saprospiraceae bacterium
AATGACCTCATCAATGACAAAATTTTACAACCTTTAAAAATCAAACAACTTCAAAAAGGAGCCTTCAAAAACTATATGAAATCCATTGGAAAATTAGGGGGACAAAACAAAGTTCCACGTCTTTCTAATGACCGTAAAATCGCTCAAAAGCTAAAACAATTTATAATCTGATGCCTTGGAAGTCTGCACTTTTAAAACCTTACGCCTCTTACATTACCAAAAAAATAAATAGGGATAGTTTAAAGGCAATTGAAATACAGGAAAAAACGCTTTTAAAAAATATCGACTTTGCTAAGAATACCCTTTTCGGGAAAGAACATTCGTTTGAAACAATAAAAAGTATAGCTGAGTATCAAGCTCAAGTGCCACTTCGATCTTATCCTCAACTCAAACCCTATGTGCAGCAATTTTTGGATGGTAAACCTAATGTACTTTGGCCAGGATTACCAAAATATGTGGTTGGCACAGCTGGAACCACTGGCGGAATAAAACACATTCCTCTTTCCAATGAAAGTATGCCTTTTCATCTTAAGACAGCCATTCATGCTGGCATGAGCTATGCTTACAAAAAAGGCATCATGGATATGTTTGACGGCAAATTGATCTTTTTAACGGGTACTCCGAAACTAAATCATTCCGGAAAAATTCCGATAGGAAGATTATCAGGAATAGTTAATCACGAGATTCCTTCTTGGCTTAAACGATCTCAAGTTCCGAGTTACCAAACCAATTGTATCTCTGACTGGAATAAAAAAATTGAACAAATTGCTTTAGAAACGAAGGATCAAGATATGCGAATGATAAGTGGGATTCCTCCTTGGATCATTATGTA
Source organism: Saprospiraceae bacterium (assembly GCA_020631135.1). Lineage (GTDB taxonomy): Bacteria > Bacteroidota > Bacteroidia > Chitinophagales > Saprospiraceae > JAHDHU01. Next base: position 10,065 of record JAHDHU010000045.1, read on the forward strand.
CCTCGAAAAATTGTTGGAGATATCCGGAAAAAATACCATTATCGATCTCTTTCCAAAGCTTCGAATGCTAATCCACGGCGGAGTAAATTACAAGCCATATGAACCAATACTCCAAAAACTAATTGGTAAAAAAATAGATTACGTAGAGACTTATCCTTCCACTGAAGGATTTATAGCATTTCAAAACGGTGATCCTGAAGATGGGCTTTTGCTAAACGTAAATGGTGGAGTCTTCTTTGAATTTGTACCGGTAGAAAATAATGAGAATGATCGGCTACAAAGGCTTACATTAAAAGAGGTCGAGCTAAATAAAAACTACGCGATCATCATAAACAACAATGCTGGGCTCTGGGGTTCAATGATTGGAGATACGATCAAATTTGTTTCATTAAATCCGTTTAGAATAATTTTTACTGGTCGTATCTCTCAGTATCTATCCGCATTTGGAGAGCACATTCTGGCCACAGATGTTGATGCTGCTATCTTAAGAACGCAAGAAAAAACAAAAACCATAGTTAAAGAATTTACTGTAGCTCCATTAATCGAAGAAAATCTTAAGTGTCACCATTGGCTGATTGAGTTTGAAAAAGCGCCTAAAGACATGAATGATTTTCGACAAACTTTGGATTTAGAAATGCAGTCCCAAAATTTCCACTACAAAGATCTTATTCAAGGTCAGGTTATAGCACCTCTACAAATCAGCATCGTAGACTCACAACATTTTACCAAATTCTTAAAAAACAAGGGAAAACTAGGGGGACAGAATAAGGTTCCCAGAATAGCAAACAATGATGTTTTACTCAATGAGATATTAGCCATGACTTAGTTCCGCATTCGCGAATGCAAATCTTAGCTTATTTGACCAACAATACAGTTTCATATCTTCCGGCGCGATTCATTCTAAATTCAAAGCTATCTCTCGTCAGGTTTAAAATTTTAACCTTTTTTTCATATTGACCTTCCTCTACCGTTACTAGATAATCGGTTTCAAGCCAATATTTTCCTCTTTCTACAATTGTTCCGTAATCTATTTTGTAGGTTTTGTCTTGTTTGAAGGAAAAATCCATTTGATTTTCGATACGTTCGTTGCTGTCATCAATTACCCATGAAACAGTATTCCAGTCTCCAACGAGGTCTAAATAATCCCATTTGGGTTGACAAGAGGCAAATAATAAGAGTACAAAAAACAGAGAAAACATTTTCATATTATCCATTTTGCTAAATCTAGAAGACCCAAAAATTACAATTATTTTCTTTAAACGGCTTGTCATCTTAAAATCATGTTAAACTGCCGAGAAAAAGTCAAAATTGACATTCATTTACTCAACGGACCACGTTATCTCAAATAGTATTAATTTTGCAGCCTTATGTGGAGAAGTATCTTCTTTTTTTTATTGATCTTGGTTTCTGTTTCTTGTAAAACAGAATTTGAAAAAATTCGTGCAAGTACGGATCCAACTGCGGTTTTAAAAGCTGCAGATGAGTACTACGAAGATGGTAAATGGTTGAATGCTCAAACCTTATATCAACAGGTCATACCATTCTACAGAGGTAAAAAGGAAGCAGAACAACTTTTTTACAATTATGCTTACACGCATTATAACATGAAGGAGTTTTTATTGGCTTCTCATTACTTTAAAAGTTTCTCAAGCTCTTTTTACAATAGTGACAAAAAAGAAGAGTGTGAATACATGTCGGCTTATTGCAATTATAAAATGAGTCCAACATCTAAACTTGATCAAAGTTATTCTGAAAAAGCCATAGACGCTTTTCAATCTTTTGCCAACAGCTATCCAGAAAGTAGTCGATTGGGCGAAGTAAATAACTTAATCGATGAGTTGAGAGATAAAATGGAACAAAAATCCTTTGATCAAGGTTTACTGTATTACAACTTAAAGCAATACAATTCTGCGATTTATTCATTTAACAATCTACTTAAAGACTTTCCTGCTTCGAAGAAAGCTGAAAGAGTAAGATATTTGATTATAAAAGCAGGTTATCAATACGCAGATAATAGTATCTACGATAAAAAATCAGAACGCTTTGAAGAAGTGCTCGAAAACATAAAATCATTTAAAAAGAAATATCCAAAGTCGAAACACAACCGCGAGTTGTCTTCGTTGGCTGAGGATAGCAATTCAAAATATTCTAAATACAAGTCATGACAGATATCAAATCTAAAGTTCAAGGCATAGAGGCCAGTTGTAAAGCGCAAAATATTGATGACTTTACGGAGCCTACAAAAAATATTTATGAAGCCATAAATATCATCAACAAGAGATCTAATCAATTGGCAGTTGACATCAAAGAAGAACTTCACAAAAAATTGGAAGAGTTTGCGGTACAAACGGATACGATAGAAGAAATTCATGAGAATAAAGAGCAAATTGAAATTTCGAAGTTCTACGAAAGAATGCCAAATCCTTCTTTAATTGCGACCAACGAATTTCTTTCTGAAAATCTTGAATTTCGATACAAAGGAGATGAGAAAGAAGCAGAAGAGCAGGATGAAACTCAAGAAGCTGGCGAGTAAATCAAAGAATTGTCTCTACAATCAAAAAAAATACTTCTTGCAGTAAGTGGCAGTATCGCTGCCTATAAAGCCCTTTATTTGGTTAGATTATTAATTAAAGAAGGTGCTGAAGTAAAAGTTATAATGACTGAGTCGGCCACAAAATTTGTGTCGGCTCTTTCCTTTTCTACCCTTTCTAAAAATCCAGTTTATCAAAACGTCACCGATGGTGAAGCATGGAATAATCACGTAGATTTAGGCTTATGGGCAGACGTGATGTTGGTCGCTCCTGCAACAGCTGCTACTATCGGAAGAGCAGCCAATGGTATCTCTGACAACATGATCACAGCAGTTTATTTATCTGCTAAATGTCCTGTTTATTTTGCGCCGGCCATGGATCGAGATATGTGGTTACACCCGAGTACACAAGCCAATATCGCTAAACTAGAATCTTATGGTAATTTAATCATCCCAGTAGGTGATGGTGAACTGGCGAGCGGATTAAGCGGCAAAGGAAGACTCGCAGAACCCGAAGAAATGTTGGAGTTTTTAAAAATCCAGCTTCAAAAAAAAAAAGACCTAATCAATAAACACATTTTAATTACTGCTGGACCAACAATCGAAAAATTGGATCCAGTAAGATATTTGACTAATCCTTCATCCGGAAAAATGGGGATTGCCATTGCCGAAGAATGTGCTTCCAGAGGAGCACAGGTAAGTATCGTCCTAGGTCCTGTAAACATTAAGCCAAAGTATTCGTCAATTAAAGTGATAGCTGTGGAGTCTGCAGAACAAATGCATGATGCAGCTCATAAGATTTATGAAAAATGCGATGCAGCTATTTTGGCTGCCGCCGTCGCAGATTACAAACCGGCAAATTATACTGATCAAAAGATCAAAAAGAAGGATGATGACATGTCAATTCCATTAGAAAGAACGAAGGATATCGCGCTTTCTCTAGGCAAAAAGAAAGGAGAAAATCAAAAATTAATCGGTTTTGCCTTGGAAACAAATAATGAAATAAATAATGCAATTGGCAAATTGCAAAAGAAAAACTTCGATTTCATCGTTTTAAACTCGTTGAAGGACGAAGGAGCTGGATTTAAAAAAGATACTAATAAGATTTCTATCATACATAAAGATCAAAGAATCAAGGAGTTTCAGTTAAAATCCAAAACCAAAGTGGCGATAGATATTGTTAATGAATTAGTAAGTTTGATGTAATTTTTATTCTATGAGAAATCTAATTTTGGTTTTTTTCGCAATCACTTTAAGTTTCTGTGCTAGAGCTCAGGAATTAAAAATGAATGTTACTGTTAAGACTCAAGAGATCAAGACTGTAGATCCTAAAGTTTTTAAATCTTTGGAACGTGCAGTAAGTGATTTTTACAACACCACACAATGGACTGAGGACGAATTCGAAGATGAAGAAAAAATCGAAGCAGATTTCCAAATTACGATTACCAGTGAAGTCTCCACTACAACCTTTACAGCGGATTTTGTAATCCAAGGCATTAGGCCTGTTTATGGGAGTAATTACTCCACCCAAATTTTTAATCACATCGAAAAAGGAGTGACCTTTTCATATGTAGAATTTCAGCCTATCCAAAACAATTCAGACGCTTTTACGGATAACCTATCAGCTATACTCACTTTTTACGCGTACATTATGATCGGGATGGATTATGACACATTCGCAAAATTTGGAGGAGATCCTTATTTCGAACGAGCAAGAAATATAGTCAATAGCGTTCCAAACACTGTTAATGATGAAAGTTGGGTCTACACAGGCGGCCTTGCCCGAAATAGAAGCAAACTTATTTCGGATCTACAAAGTGCATCTGTATCTGAATTTCGTGAAGCAATGTACGAATACCATCGTCTTGGTTTGGATATCATTGGTGATGACCCTATAAAAGGAAGAGCAGCCATATCTGCAGCATTACTCAAAATTCGCAATGTTGAAAAAGCCTTGCCAAACTCAATGGTGGTAAAAATATTTTCTGATTGCAAACTTTCGGAACTCGTAGAAATTTACAAACCAGCGAGTGCGCAAGAGAAGAAACAAGTATATGATGTGGTCAAAAGAATTGATCCTGCACAAATCGGTGATGTTGAAGCTTTAAAGTATTAGACTTGAAAAAAATCGTCATTTTTGCTTCTGGCAAAGGATCTAATGCCAGAAAGATCATCGAACATTTCGAAGAAAACACTCAAGTACAAATTGCAGCTATTTTAACCAATCGTAAAAAAGCTGGTGTGTTGGAGCTTTCAGGAAAATATGACATTCCTAATTTAGTTTTTAGTAGAGAGGATTTCTACAACTCAGAAAAAGTCTTAAACTTTATTTCGAAACTAAATGCGGATCTCATTGTACTCGCAGGATTTTTATGGCTTATTCCAGCATATTTGATCAATGCTTATCCTCAAAAAATCGTAAACATTCACCCTTCCCTACTGCCAAAATTCGGTGGCAAAGGTATGTATGGCATGAATGTTCACAAGGCTGTTAAAGAATCAAAAGAAGCCACATCTGGCATCACCATCCATTTTGTTAACCAAGAATTTGATGAAGGAAAAATAATTTATCAAGCAGGCATCGAGTTAGATCCAAAATGGTCCGCTGAGGAAATTGCTTCTCAAGTCCTCCAATTAGAACATTTTCATTTACCCAGGGAAATAGAAAAAATCCTTCAGGATAAGAATTAGTTTGGGTCAATAATGATTGATAAATTGTCCAATTCGTACAGTCTACATTTCTTTGGGATTGACTATATGACTATTTTAATGCTTCAATCTGAGTCAAATGAAAAAAATTATCATCTTATTAATAGGTGCATTCTTCTTCGTTAGCCATTCGGCGAATGCCCAAAAAAATAAAAAGGACAACAATTCAAAAGTTGAAAACGTAAAGCTTCCTGCACTTAAATTCAGATCTATTGGCCCAGCCAATACCTCTGGAAGAATTTCTGATTTTGCAGTTCATCCCGAAAAACATCATGTATACTACGTCGCGACTTCCTCTGGTGGAGTTTGGAAAACGACCAATTCCGGAACCACTTATAAACCCATATTTGATAGCCAAGGTTCATACTCTATTGGATGCATAACGATGGATCCTTCAAATCCGAATACGATCTGGGTTGGAACTGGCGAAAACAACAACCAACGATCAGTTGCTTATGGAGATGGTATATATAAATCGGACGATGGAGGGGCAAGTTGGAAACACATGGGTTTAAAAAACAGTGAGCATATTTCTAATATAATCGTACACCCTCAAAATTCTGATGTAATTTGGGTTGCTGCCGTAGGTCCACTATGGAGTTCTGGTGGTGAACGTGGTTTATACAAATCTACCGATGGTGGTGAAAACTGGAAAGCCGTTTTAAGCATTGACAAACATACTGGAGTAACAGATCTCATTATCGATCCACGTAATCCTGATGTGCTTTATGCGGCGGCTTTTCAAAGAGCAAGACATGTCTTCACATATTTAGGAGGAGGACCTGGTTCAGCAATTTATAAGAGTACTGATGGTGGAGATAATTGGACCAAGTCATCAAAAGGATTACCTAATGTAGATTTAGGAAGAATTGGATTAACTATTTCTCCTGCAGATCCAGAAAAAATATATGCCATCGTCGAAGCCGCTCAAGGGAAAAGTGGTTTTTATAGATCCACAGATCGTGGAATGAGTTGGCATAAAAGAGGTGGTCATGTCACAAGTGGTAATTACTATCAAGAAATAATTGCTGATCCGAGTAATGCGGATATTATATTTTCAATGGACACCTGGTTAAGCAAAAGTGTGGATGGGGGCAAGTCATTCAAAAAGGTTGGAGAAGATACCAAACATGTGGACAACCACTGCATTTGGATCGATCCTGCAGACAGTGCACATTGGTTAGTGGGTTGTGATGGAGGTATCTACGAGACTTGGGACAATGCAGCGACCTGGTTATTTAAAGCCAACTTGCCGATCACACAGTTTTACAAAGTAGCGGTAGACAATGACGAGCCATTTTACAATATCTACGGAGGTACCCAAGATAACTTTAGTATGGGCGGACCTTCAAGATCCAAAACTGCCCATGGGATTGTCAACTCAGATTGGTTTATTACACATGGTGGAGATGGATTCGAATCTCAAATTGATCCATATGATCCCAACATCGTTTATGCTCAGTCACAATACGGTGTCTTGGTTCGCTTCGATCGAAAAAATGGCGAAGAAGTTGGAATCCAACCCAAAGAACGAAAAGATGAAAATGCATATCGATGGAACTGGGATGCGCCACTCCAAGTCAGTGCACATAAAAAAGGAAGAATCTATTTTGCTGCAAATAAAATCTTTAGAAGTGACGATTACGGCAATAACTGGAATGTGATTAGCGATGATCTCACGCAGCAAATTAATAGAAACGAACTAAAAATAATGGATCGCGTCTGGAGTATGGAAGCTGTGGCTAAAAACCGATCTACCTCTCCATACGGAACGATCGTAGCTTTTTCAGAATCCCCTAAAGATCAAAATTTATTGGTAGCTGGAACAGACGATGGCTTGATTCAAATTTCTCAAAATGGTGGTGATTCTTGGACTAAAGTTTCTAATGTGTCTGGCGCACCGAAAAACAGCTATGTAAATTTTGTTTACTGTTCAAAACACAATGAAAATGTGATTTACGCTGGCTTTAATCACCATAAATACGGTGATTTTAAACCATACTTATTCAAAAGTTCTAATAAAGGTTTAAGCTGGACCAAAATATCAGCTAATCTTCCTGATCGCGGAAGTATATACTCCTTTGAAGAGGATCATATTGATGACGACTTACTTTTTTGTGGAACCGAGTTTGGTGTTTTCTATAGTTCTGATGGAGCAAAGGAGTGGCATCAAATCAAAGCTGGAGTTCCAACAATAGCGGTTAGAGACCTTGCTATTCAGCAAAGGGAAAACGACCTGGTTTTAGGAACCTTTGGTAGAGGTTTTTATGTATTGGACAATTACGCTCCATTGAGAGAGATCGAAAGCTTAAAGGCTCAAAAAAATGCCAAAGTTTTTGAGCCACGGATGGCATGGCAATATCAAGAATCTAAACCACTGGGATTAGATGGAAAGTCCTTTCAAGGTGACGGATTTTATTCTGGAGAAAACCTAGGACCTGTTGCTTTGATCGATTATTATTATCCCAGCGATGAAAAAACCCTCAAGGATCAACGAAGAAAGAAAGAGAAAGAAGAAGCTAAGAACAATCAGGGAAATAAATATCCGAGCTACGAAGAGTTGAAAAAAGAAAGCGAACAAACGGCCAATTCTCTTCTATTCGTGATCAAAGATTCCGATGGCAATGTCGTTCGAAATTTAAAAGCTAAGCCCAGTAAAGGTGTTCACCGAATAAAATGGGACATGCGATATGCGAGCAAAAGCCCAATCAACTTGAGAAAGCCCTCTTTTTATAATCCATTCGCCGGCAAAGACAATGGTGCCCTAGTACCACCTGGGACATATTCGGTTCAATTATTTAAAATCGAAGAAGGTGAAACTGCCCAGCTTTCAGAGTCTGTAGATCTAGTGATAAAAGCAATGGATGAGAGTAGCATGCCAAAAACCAATCGAAAAGCAAAAGCTGATTTTCAAAATGATATTGCCGAATTAAGTCGAAAAATTAACGGAGCTGGAAGAATGCTATCCGAAGTTTCTGATCGAATGAAACACATCAAGGTTGCCATTGATCGATTAGAACAAAATACCGCAGAGATTAGAAAAGACTACTTTAATTTGAATTCAAAAATCAGAGATTTGCGAACAAAATTGTATGGAGATGGTTTAAAGACGAGATTAGACATCGATCAAGTGCCAACTCCTGCGGGAAGAATAGGTTGGATTAATTATGAGCAAAAAAATACAACCTCAGAGCCCACTGGTACGCATAAAATGAGTTATCAAATCGCCCAAGAAGAATTTGAACCAATTTTAAATGAATTAAAAGCTTTGGTTAAAACTGATTTAGAAAGTTTAGAACAGAAATTAGAAGATGCAGATGCGCCTTATACCCCGGGAAGAGCGATTAAAATGATCGATTAATGATAATACTATTGAATAAAATTGCCCTTAATTTTAACATATGAAATCAAATAGCGTAGAACAGATATATACCAGCTGCCTTGCACAAGGTTCTTATTTTATAGAATCGGATGGAGAGGCTGCTGTAATCGATCCATTGCGAGAAACCTATCCCTATTTAAAAAGGGCTAAAGAAAAAGGAGTTAAGATTAAATATATTTTCGAAACTCATTTTCATGCAGATTTTGTTTCTGGGCACTTGGACTTAGCCAAAGAAACAGGAGCAACAATTATTTACGGCCCAAAAGCGAATACAGATTTCCAGAAACATGAAGCGTATGACGGCGAAGAATTTAAGGTAGGCAAACTCACTTTCAGGGTGCTACACACTCCTGGTCACACTCCCGAAAGCACTACTTACCTTCTTCTCGATGAAGATGGAAAAGAGCATTCCATCTTTACTGGAGATACGCTATTTATTGGAGATGTTGGAAGACCAGACTTGGCTCAAAAAGCTACAAACCTTACCCAAGAAGATTTGGCGGGTTGGTTATTTGACAGTTTAAGAAATAAAATTATGCCTTTACCTGATCATGTTGTTGTTTATCCAGCACATGGAGCAGGTTCTGCCTGTGGTAAAAATATGAGCTCGGATACTTGGGATCTTCTTGGCAATCAAAAAAAGACAAATTATGCCCTGAGACCAGACATGAGCAAGGAAGAATTTATTGACGAAGTTACAGCCGGTCTCATGCCACCGCCGCAATACTTCTCTAAAAATGCCAAACTCAATAAAAAGGGTTATGGTAGTTTTAGCTCTGCGATGGAACAGGGCTTAAAAGGGCTTTCGGTTGAGGAATTTAATGCTTTAAGAGAAGATCCGTCTGTATTGACACTCGATGTTCGCGATCGCTGGTCCTTTGTTAATGGCTTTATTCCTGGCTCTTTATTTATTGGGCTAGATGGGAGTTTCGCCCCATGGGTTGGCGCTTTGATTAGTGACATAAATCAAAAGATAATTTTAGTTGTGGATCAAGGAAAAGAAGAGGAGGCAGTTAGAAGACTCGCACGAGTTGGATATGATAATGCTTTGGGTTATTTAAAAGGATCCGTCGAATCTTGGACTAAGGGAGGAGGCAAACTCAATGTTATAAAAACTCAAAAGGTAGAAGATTTTATCGCACAATCACCTGATGCCGCCACCAAGGTAATTGATGTTCGAAAACCTAGTGAACACGAAAATGCGCATCTTGAAGATGCGATTCTAATGCCACTCGACTATTTTCTAACCACAGATTATGGCAAACAGATTGATAAAGACTCGAATTACTTCATCCATTGTAGAAGCGGATTTAGATCAACCATTGCCGCATCTATCCTTGCAAAGGAAGGATATCAAAATCTGACCAACATAATCGGTTCTTTTGATGCTATAAAACATTCTTCATTACCCATTGAAGGCGCATGTCCATCTTTGGTTGATGCAGAATAACGTAATCGATTAAGTGAAGTTTGGAACACTAAAATCGAAGGGATACGGTCGCAAAGCCTTCGGCAAAGATCTCGTTGCCGCATTAACGGTCACAGTTTTGATCATTCCTCAAGCAATGGCGTATGGTTTCCTAGCGGGTTTTCCACCAGTATATGGTTTGTATGCTTGCCTTGTACCCTTATTGGTCTACCCTATTTTTGGCGGTTCATCTTATCTTTCAGTTGGGCCAGTCGCAATAATATCAATTTTGACCCTAGCCTCACTAAGTGCTTTCGCCGAACCCTTTTCTCCGGAGTATATAAAAATGGGAATATTCGTGGCCTTCTTGGCAGGATTGTTTCAATGTCTCTTTGCAATTTTAAGGTTCGGATTTTTAGTTAATTTTTTATCGCATCCTGTTATAAGTGGATTTACTTCCGCGGCAGCGATCATCATCATTCTAAGTCAGTTAAAACATTTTTTTGGCTTAGAACTTAGTGCTTGTTCTACAGCTTTAGAGAATTGTCAAAATCTCATTCCAGAACTAATCAATTTGGACATTCCAACTACCTTAATCGGCATCGGAAGTTTATGCTCCATTCTTCTTGCAAAAAAAATAAGCAAGAAGATACCGATAGCACTGATTGTGGTAATCGTTACATCATTGTGTGTATACTTTTTAAAATTGGAAAATGTAAATATAATAGAAAGCATTCCTGCTGGTCTTCCTTCATTTAATAATCCTGTGGATCTAAATACCGATAAAATGATCAATTTAATTCCATTGGGATTGATCATCGCTTTAATAAGTTTTGTTGAATCTCTGGTAATCGCTAAAACCTTAGGAGCTAAAAATGGGGATCATTCTCTTAATGCAAATCAAGAACTATTGGGTTTAGGCTTGGCAAAAATTTTGGGATCTTTCTTTCAAGCAATGCCAAACTCAGGAAGTTTTTCCCGCAGTGCAATTAATGATGCTGGGGAAGTACAAAGTGGGTGGACATCCATAATCGCTGCAATTTTAGTAGCTTGTTCTTTGATGTTTTTTACTGCCTTTTTGTATTACATTCCTTTTGCAGCGTTGGCTGCAATAATTATTTCTGCTGTATTTAAGCTCATCAATTTTAAAGAGGCAAAACACTTGTATAAAACTGATAAGAGTGACTTTTGGATTCTTTTGATAACTTTTTTAAGCACCTTCATTTTTGGTGTTCAGTTGGGAATAATATCTGGGATCGTACTTTCCATTTTACTACTAATAAAAAAAGTCGCACGACCTCATCTCGCAGTACTTGGCAAAGTCGATGAAGATGGCATTTATCGCAATGTAAAAAGATTTACAAAGGCAGAAGTAGTCGAACAAGTCCTTATCCTGCGCTATGACGATGACCTCTTTTTTGGAAATGCCGAACATTTCCAAGACTCCATCACTACTGAATTAGAAAATCATCCAAATACCAAAAGCCTTGTGCTTGACATGTCATCAGTTAGTAATATCGACAGCACTGGCATTCAGGAATTTAAAATTCTAATGTCTTACTTACAAAAGAAAGACATTGCACTTCATATTTCAGGACCTAAAGGGCCACTTCGAGATAGAATGAATGTCGAAGGTATTTTCCAATCCATTGGAAAATCAAACATTCATCAAAGCATAGAAAAATCTATGCAAAAAATCGAATCTGCTTCTGTATTTTAGGAGTGATGAAATACGGCTTTGTAATTGACAATAGAAAATGTATTGGCTGTCACGCGTGCACCACTGCCTGTAAATCCGAACATGAAGTCCCTGTCGGTGTTAATCGAACCTGGGTTAAGCAAGTTGAAAAAGGAAGTTTTCCTGACACCAGGAGATTGTTTTCTGTCATGAGATGCAACCATTGTACCGATGCACCCTGTGTGACCATTTGCCCTACAAACGCTTTGGACTACAGGGATGATGGTATTGTCGATTTTGATAAAGACCGTTGCATCGGCTGTAAATCTTGCATGCAAGCTTGTCCCTATGATGCGTTGTATATAGATCCAGAAACACACACCGCTGCTAAATGCAATTATTGTGCGAGTAGAATTGACATTGGACTTGAGCCAGCATGCGTCAACGTTTGTCCAGAACATGCCATCATATCGGGAGACATGGAAAATCCCAATTCTGAAATTGCACAGCTACTAGCAAGACAAGCTACCAAGGTTCGTAAACCAGAAAAAGGCACTCAACCAAATTTGTTCTACATCGATGCAGACGATGTATCTCTGATACCTAGTGCAACACAAAACAGCAACCAAAATATTTGGGGCTCTCAATCCTTGGGGGTTGGACATTTTGCTAAAGAAGCCGAAAAACTATCATTCAGCAATGGTGATGTCTTAGCTGAATTAATAAAAATCAACGACCACATTCTTGATGAAAAAAATCAAGCACATAAAAAACCCAAAAGTATAGAAGCAGTATTCAATCAAGCCAAACAAGTTTATAATACACCACAGAAAGGCATTTTATGGGGCTGGGAGGTTTCTGCTTACGTTTGGACTAAAGCCATCTCAGCCGGAATGATTTTGGTTCCTATGGTCGCACTGTTTTCAGGTTGGACGGAGGTGCCAAAATTTTTATGGAGCGCCGGAAGCATCATCGCTCTAATATTTTTAGCCATCACAGGGATTCTATTGATTATCGATTTAGATCAACCCAAAAGATTTGCTTATGTATTGTTAAGACCGCATTGGCGATCTTGGTTAGTAAAAGGAGCATATGCAATTACTCTTTTTGGTGGTCTTCTATCATTTACTTTGGTGGCTCAGTACTTTTCCTTTTTCAAAAACTTCGATTGGCTCTACGGATTAACTGGAGTTATGGCCATCATTGTGGCTGTATACACTGCTTTTTTATTTGCACAATCTAAAGGACGAGATTTTTGGCAATCTCCAAGCTTAGCGATTCACATGTTGGTACATTCTGTAATGGCTGGTACAGCCATCTATTTTCTAATTTGTCTTTCGACGAATGTCGGACAATCTTGGATTTCATTCTTGG
>JAHDHU010000046.1 GCA_020631135.1 Saprospiraceae bacterium
TGTTTTGCAAGAAGCAAAACTAAAAGTGATCAAAAGGAAAGAGAATAAATAGATGAGACGCTTTGAATTCATGTATTTCAAAAATACTTAAAAATATATCGAAAATGTTTAAAAATAGATGGATTTAGCATTAATAAAAAGGGGCTCAAGACCCCATTTTTATTAGTATATAGGAAAAAGAAATATATGATTAAAGTTGTATATAATATTTTCTTAATATAATTTCGTGCAGATTTATTCTTGTTAATCAAAACTTATAAAATGAATAAAGGAGATTTAGTTGATGTTGTAGCTTCAGCTGCGGACATTACAAAAAGTCAAGCTGCAGATGCAGTTAATGCCGTTTTCGATAATATACAGAAAACATTGAAAAAAGGAGACAAAGCTGCTTTTGTAGGCTTTGGAACTTTTTCTACTTCAAGAAGAGCTGCCCGAGACGGTAGAAATCCAAGAACAGGTGAAACCATTAAGATTGCTGCTAAAACTTTAGTAAAGTTTAAAGCTGGAAAAGGTCTTACCGATTCTGTTAACTAGAAAGTAGCATTATCTTTACGATATCATAGAGGCAGTCTAAAATAATAGATTGCCTCTTTTAGTTTAAAAACCAACCTAATACGCTTATGGCTCGATCAATTGAAGAGCTCAATAATATCTCATCTCAAATAAGAAGGGACATCCTTAGACAAGTTCATTTATGTAGTAGCGGACATCCCGGAGGATCCTTAGGGTGTGCAGACTTTTTTACTGCTTTATACTTTCATGTGATGAATCATTCCTCGGATTTTAAAATGGAAGGTCATAGTGAGGATATGTTTGTTTTGTCTAATGGACATATTTCGCCCGTCTTTTATAGTACCCTCGCAAGGGCAGGATACTTTCCAATTGATGAGTTATCAAGTTTTCGAAAAATCAATTCCAGACTACAAGGTCACCCAACTACCCATGAAGGATTACCTGGAGTTCGAATTGCATCTGGTTCTCTAGGTCAGGGACTATCTGTTGCCTTAGGAATGGCTTTAGCAAAAAAAATGAACGGTGATGATTCAACTGTTTTTGCACTCACAGGTGATGGAGAATTACAGGAGGGCCAAATCTGGGAAGCGGTGATGTTTGCTTCGCACAATAAGGTAGACAACCTAGTTGTAACTGTAGACTATAATGGCCGACAAATTGATGGAGATACTGATGACGTTCTTTCTCTCGGCGATCTTGCTGCCAAGTGGGAAGCTTTTGGGTGGACTGTGTTAGAAATGGAAGGAAATGATATGCAAAGCGTCTTAAAAGGATTTGAGGATGCGAAATCAAAATTGGGTAATGATAATCCGGTCGTTATTTTAATGAAAACAGAAATGGGTTACCCGATTGACTTTATGATGGGGACACATAAATGGCATGGGGTCGCTCCCAATGATGAGCAACTTGAAAATGCATTAGGACAATTGGAAGAAACTTTAGGAGACTTCAAAATATAAATGATGTTTGATAATTATCAGGTAACGGGCAAAAAAGCGACCCGAAATGGATTTGGTGATGGTATGACCGAATTGGGAAGAATTAATGATCAAGTAGTCGCCATGTGTGCAGACCTGGTTGGATCATTAAAGATTCAAGAATTTATAAAAGAGAATCCAAAAAGATTTATACAAACTGGAATCGCAGAAGCCAATATGATGGGCATTGCAGCTGGTTTGGCAACTGCTGGAAAAATACCATTTGCAACTACCTTCGCCAATTTTGCGACCGGAAGAGTTTATGATCAAATCCGACAATCTATAGCTTACTCAGGTAAGAATGTAAAAATTTGTGCTTCACATGCCGGACTAACCTTGGGTGAGGATGGAGCTACACATCAAATTTTGGAGGATATAGGTTTGATGAAAATGCTCCCACACATGACTGTTATTAATCCTTGTGATTACAATCAAACAAAAGAAGCTACTCTTGCAATAGCCAATCACCAAGGTCCTGTCTATCTAAGATTTGGCAGACCATCTTGGCCAATTTTTATGCCCGAAGGTCAATTTGAAATCGGGAAAGCGATATTGATGAAAGAAGGTACTGACGTAAGTTTAGTGGCTACTGGTCATATGGTTTACTATGCTATGGAAGCCACAAAAATTTTGGAAGAGTCGGGTATTTCCGTGGAGCTGATAAATATTCACACCATTAAGCCTTTGGATGATGAGGCTTTGTTGCGATCTATTTCGAAGACCAAATGTGTTGTAAGTTGCGAAGAACATCAACGCAATGGTGGCTTAGGAGATGCTATTGCACAACTTTGTGCGATAAACTTGCCATCTCCACAAGAATTTGTTGCCGTCAATGATTCTTTTGGAGAATCTGGTAAACCTGATCAATTATTGGATAAGTATGGATTGGGCATTTCAGATATAGTTACCGCTGTCAAAAAAGTTAGACAAAGAATCACCTAGTTTTTATTCTTCAAAAAAGGAATTTTTTTATTTCTTTCTGCATTTGCCAAATAGTCTCTTATTTAGGCGTTTTGCAATCCTTGTATTTGGAGTATTTGCATGTTAAGCATGGTAGTTTAGCAATTCGGTCAACTGATTTTAATTCTTCTTTAGTATGTCACAGCAAGATTTTGTTGGACTATGTCTACTTCGATACTAAAGCTTTCAAAAAACAAATATTTGTTTCGAAAGAGCAATGGTTTAATTGGAATGAAACGTATTAAATCAAAGGCATACAACAAATCTTTGATTTCGATGCATTTACAGTTAAAATTATAAGTCATGAAATACCACCACCATTTTCAAACTAGAATTTTAAACAAACTTGTCTTTTTGACATTTCTTGGTTTATTATTCACCCAACAATCTTTTAGTCAAACCAGATTTGGAGTAAAGACTGGATATACGAATTATTTGACAAAAAGTGCCAGCGCCTTACATTCAGCCGATAATCTAACATATTCACATCGAGTGGATTATTTAGGTCAAAGCAATTCTAAAACTGTTGGATTGTATTACCGTAAGCAATTTAATTTTCTTTTTACAGAGGTAAGTTTAAATTATACTTCATTTAATCGGAGTTTTAAGCTTTACGAATTTGAAGATTTCGAAAATCCCTTTAGTCAACCTGCGACGACAGGAGGTCCTGAAGAATTCACGGGATTAACCTACAGGGAGTTTTATCAAAACCTAGATATATCTATTATCGGAGGTTACCAACGTAATAACCTAAGCATAGGAGTTGGACCAGTTTTACATAGATCCGTTTCGCATGATTCTCAATTAAGTCAGTTGGATTTTTACAAGTCAACTAAAAAACCTTTAGATGTAGGATTTCAATTTGTTGTTGGATATAGTTTAGGACCAATGCAGTTTAACCTGAATTTTGAGAATCTTTTTTTGAAAGCCGGAGATCATTTCACTTTACATAATAGTGATCTGAAAATAAATCAATCCATCAATGCTATAAAATTTGAGGTAGGGATCGGATTCTAATTTGAGCTTTTTTCATTTTAAATATAGATAGTTTAAATAGGTGCCTTGGGAAAGCTCAAGGTGCTTATTTTTTTTGAGTTACATAATAAATCTATTATCCCTTTACGTTTAAAGCCTCAAAATCTAATATGTAAGAAATTATACCTCATCAAAACTTTAATCATGAAAAAATCAATTTTCGCTTTATTGCTTGGAGGTATTCTAATTGTAGGAAGTATCAGTTCTTGTGCACGCAGTTGCAAAGGAGGTTCTTGTCCATCTTGGTCTCAAGCGCAGGATAAGAAATTCAACCAAAAATTTCAATTCAAATACCTTGAAGACATAGTCAAGGAAAACAATTTGAAGTCTAAAAGTCTAAAAGTCTAAAAGTCTAAAAGCCGTTCCCCTTTAATATGGATATCATATAATCCTTTTTTCAAGGATGGTCTAAGACGGGTAGTGCTTTTATTTTTGAATTATCATTAATAAAACAACTACATTATGAACAACTCAAAAAATTCAAGAACTAAAAAGAAAAGGAGTACATTTTACTATGGACTTTTTTTCTCCTTAGTTCTTTTGTCAGGTCAAAGACTCGTGGCACAATCTAAATTTGGAATCAAAGCGAGTTACGAAATTTATCAAAGTCATCCGTCATCTGTAGAATATAGTGAAGATGGATTTGTTTATCACAACAGAATTAATTTCATAGAAACTCAAAATGGTCAAGCTTTAGGACTTTTTTACAACAAACAATTTGATTTTCTATTTTTCCAAATTGACATATTATATAATCGTTATCAGTCTATTTATAAAATTGATTTCTTACAAGAGTCAGGAGTTGGGCCAGAGTTTGCTACCGAAAAATTCAGGAACATTGATCTTGCCCTGGTCGCAGGTTATAGATTCAAAAACTTTGACATCAGCATAGGACCTGTGATGCATCGTAAAATGGATTTTGAATCTCAATTAAGCAAGTTCTCTTTTTTCACTGATAGATCCAAAACCCTTAACATGGGATTTCAATTTGGGCTAGGGTATACATGGGGTCCACTAAGGATCGAAACTAGGATAGAAGATATGTTCGCAAAACCGGGAAGTCACATTGGTCTAAACCAAGGGCATCCTAACAAACTCAATAAAAAACAAAATATAATTAAACTACAATTCGGAATCGGATTTTAAACCAAAACTAGAAATCATGAAAAATATAAAAATCGCAATACTGGCTCTTTTCATTTTTATGGGAATCATCTCATGTGCATCAAATAAATCTGGGTGCTATGATTTTAGCAATACAGAAATTATAGAAAAGGATATAAAAGAACCAATAAATCAGAATGCCAATTGTCGGCCATGAAAATTAATTATAGAATAGTTGACCTTTTAATTGATCCACTAAGTCTTTTTCAAGGTCGATTATTTTAATTAAAGTTTCACTGAGCAACTATTGAATTATACTAGTTTTGTTAAATGCTCAACATGATTTTGGCAGCTTCTGCAGCTTTTCTAGTAGGTGTTTCTAAAGGAGGATTAAAAGGGATTGGGACTGTCATGGTCGCCCTCATGGCGATTGCTTTCGGGGCAAAGGCTTCTACCGGGATCATGCTTCCTCTTCTAATGTTGGGAGATGTGCTCGCAGTTGTTTATTATAATAAACATTGCAAGTGGAAATACCTACTTAAATTCTTGCCTGCGATGATTATCGGTATTTTAATAGCAGTTTGGGTTGGAAAAGATTTACCGGAGATTTTATTCAAAAAATGGATGGGTATTATTATACTTCTTAGTGTAATCATATTATGGTGGAGAGATCGATCAGATAAACAAGCGATCCCTAATAATATTCTGTTTGCAGGAAGCCTAGGAGTGATCGCTGGATTTACAACCATGATGGGCAATTTGGCTGGAGCATTTACAAATATGTTTTTTTTAGCTTCCAAATTGCCAAAGAATCAGTTTATTGGTACAGCAGCTTGGCTATATCTAATTAGCAATTGGATCAAACTTCCTTTTCATGTTTTCATTTGGGAAACCATTAATATTCAAAGCCTAAAAGACAACTTATGGCAAGCTGCATTGGTTGTTTTGGGTTTTTGGATTGGAGTTAAAATTGTAAATAAAATCAATGAACAGTTCTTTAGAAAGTTCATACTGATAGTAACAGCTATTGGAGCACTCCTTATTTTTATGAAATAATGATATCAAAAGAAGTCGTAATCATTGGAGCTGGTCCTTCTGGAATTAATTGTGCCATTGAAGCAAGTAAAAAAAATCTGGATTATGTAGTCTTGGAAAAGGGAGTTCTTGTTAATTCTTTATTTAATTTTCCTTCTAACATGCAGTTTTTTTCCACATCCATGAATTTGGAGATCGGTAATATTCCATTCATTTCACATTCGGATAAACCTACCCGTCAAGAAGCCTTAGAATACTATCGTCGAGTATATGAGTTTTATAATTTGAATATCGCTTTTAGAAGATCAGTTGTGGATGTTCAAATGCAACAGGATGGTCAATATTTAGTTGAATGTGGTTTTGAAAAGTACAAAACGAAGTACCTGATCGTGGCAACTGGGTTTTATGACAAGCCAAATTTGCTGAATATTCCTGGAGAGAATTTATCAAAGGTCAAGCACTATTATGACGAAGCTCATCATTATATCGGTCAAAAAATTGTTGTGATTGGAGGAGCAAATTCTGCCTGTGATGTTGCTCTCGAGACTTGGCAAAAAGGAGCCGATGTAACTATGGTAGTTAGACAATCTCAATTATATGAAAAGGTCAAATATTGGATTTTACCCAATATCCAAAATAGAATAAAAGAAGGATCTATTAGGGCTTACTTTTCTTCTGAACTAAGAGAGATCCGAAAAGAATTCGTCACCATCAAAACACCTCTAGGCTTAAAACAAATTGAAAATGATTACGTATTGGCAATGACAGGTTATCAACCAGATTATGCTTTCCTAAAAAAGCTGGGTATAAAGATTCAGGAGGACAAAAAGAGGACTCCCGCTTATTCCGAAAGTACTTTAGAAACTAATCAAAAAAATATGTTTTTGGCTGGAACTGTTTTGGGAGGATTGCACACTTCAAAATATTTTATTGAAAATACACGGGACCAAGCTAAAACAATTTTGAGTGCTATTACCAAAAGAAGAATATAAAGTGTCAATAATTTATTATACTTAAATTATGGATGTAAAAATCAGATTGATTTTATTGGTCTTGCTTTTAGCTGTTTTATACGTCATCAGTAAAGCATTGTTAAATATCACAGAAAGTGTAACCAGTGAGGTGGTTTCGGCAATGGGCAAAAGTCAGACAGTTGAAAACAATGATACTGCTCAAATAGAATTGGGCTTGACTCAAGCGAATCATTTGGCACAGTTGCCGCTAAAATGTATTCAAAATCCTTGACCTTATAAATCTGGGATTGTAATTGCTGATAGTTCTGATCTGGCCATGCCTGTTGAGCATCATCCTGCTTTTTATGGTTGTTTTGATTGGCACTCTGCAGTGCACGGGCATTGGTCCTTAGTATATTTAATGAAAGAATTTCCAAATCTGAATTATACTGATTCTATTAGATCGGTAATGAGTAGAAATTTATCAAAGGAAAATATTCTAAAGGAAATTGAATACTTTGGTCTAAATGATTACACCAAAAGTTTTGAACGAACTTACGGCTGGGCATGGTTGCTCAAATTGTCAGAGGAGCTTTATACTTGGGATGATGAAGATGCTAAAAGATGGTACGATAATTTAAAACCATTAAATCAATTGATATCAAATAAGTATCAAACCTATCTTCCAAAACTGGTTTATCCTATCCGAGTAGGGACACACACAAACACGGCTTTTGGATTGAGCTTTGCCTATGATTATGCGAAAACGATTGGAGACAAAAATCTTCAGAATGCAATTGAAATACGAGCTAAGGATTTTTATTTGACAGATCAGGATTGTCCTTTAAATTGGGAACCAAGTGGTTATGATTTTCTGTCTCCCTGTCTTCAAGAAATAGATATAATGAGAAAGGTGTTGGGTGACAAGGAGTTTGAAAAGTGGGTAAATTCATTTGTTCCATCTCTTTCGGAAAACACCCTTCCGTTGACGCCTGCAGATGTACGCGACCGTTCTGATGGACATTTAGTTCACTTGGATGGTGTAAATTTTTCTCGTGCTTGGTGTCTCTACCCACTTGTTGGCTCATATCCAGAATTAGAAAAAATGGCTGATGAACATTTGGCATACTCTATTGATAAAATAGTAGATGGTGATTATATGGGAGAGCATTGGTTAGCTTCATTCGCTTTATATGCGATGAAAACTAAACGTCAAAATAATTAGACGATTGCATTATTTGAAATTCTAACTATTGAAAAAGTACTTTGGACCTTCGACATTAGTAACTGCGGCTTTTATCGGACCTGGAACAATCACAGTATGTACATTGGCGGGTGTTACTGAAGGTTATAACTTATTATGGGCTTTGGTTTTTTCTACCTTAGCAACTTTGGTTTTGCAAGAAATGTCAGCTCGAATAGGTTTAGTTACTAAGTACGGTCTCGGTAAAGCTATTCAGAAAAATTCTGGACAAGGACCTTTAGGGATTGCCATGTTTCTTTTGGTTTTTGGTGCAATATTTATTGGAAGTGCCGCTTACGAAGCTGGCAATATTGGGGGCGCAGTAATGGGTGCAGATCTGCTGATTAATGATTTTCAAGCTTGGCCACTGATTTTAGGTGTTTTTGCATTTGCGTTGCTTTATTGGGGTTCCTATAAGATCATTGAAGGTTTTTTAATTGCCTTGGTACTCTTAATTAGTTTAGCATTTTTAGTGAGTGTTTTTCTTGTTGGGCCGTCCTGGAATGAGTTGATTAGTCAATTTGTGCCCAGCTTAGAAAAGGGTACGGATTGGTTTTTGGTAATCGCATTAGT
Source organism: Saprospiraceae bacterium (assembly GCA_020631135.1). Classification (GTDB taxonomy): domain Bacteria; phylum Bacteroidota; class Bacteroidia; order Chitinophagales; family Saprospiraceae; genus JAHDHU01. Next base: position 8,394 of record JAHDHU010000046.1, read on the forward strand.
GGGGACAACAGTCGTCCCGTATAATTTATTTTTGCAATCTTCACTGGTATCAAAAAAATATACTTCCATTAATCAATTAAATGAGCTAAGAATTGAAAATGCCATTGCCATTGTACTTGGTGGTTTCATTTCTATATTGATCGTGATTGTTGCCGCCGCCTCTAGAGAACAGGTAGGGGAGATCAGCTCTGCAGCGGATTTGGCGATTCAGCTTGAGCCTTTGTTGGGAAATACGGCAAATTATGCCATCGCCTTGGGCTTACTTGCTGCAGGCTTAAGTTCAGCAATTACGGCTCCTTTGGCAGCAGCTTTAGTGTCCAATGAATTGTTTAATTGGAAAGGTGAAGATGATTGGAGATTTAAATTCGTATGGGCAAGTATCTTGATCATTGGTATTCTTTTTTCATCCATATCCTTTAAGCCGATTTTGGTAATAAAATTCGCTCAAATCTTGAACGGCGTTTTGTTACCAATTATAGCTATTTACCTTTTAGTTTTAGTAAACAAAAAAGAATTGCTGAGGCATCATGTAAATGGAATTTGGCAAAATATTTTAGGAGGAATTGTGGTAGTGGTTACTTTTTTGATTTCTGCAAAAATTCTTTATTCATTATTCTAAAAATTTATTGTTGGGGATTTCGAAGATTGATATTAACTGTGACATGGCTGAGTTAGAAAGTGTTGACGACACGATGTTTATGCCATACATAAGTTCAGTAAATGTTTGTTGTGGAGAACACTCAGGCAATCCAGAAAAAATAAATGCAACAATTCGTGCCGCACTAAATCATAAGTTAAAAATTGGAGCTCATCCTTCTTATCCTGATAGAGAAAATTTTGGGAGAGTTTCAATGAATATTGACAATGAAGAACTGGTCGCCACCCTAATGGAACAGGTGCTATACATTAAACTATTGGTAGAAGCAGAAGGTAAATCACTACACCATGTTAAAGCTCATGGAGCTTTGTATAACGATTTAGTTTCTAATGATGATGTTTTGTACGCTTTTTTGGATGCTATCAGGTATGTGGATCCGTCACTTACAATCTATGCACTTGCTCATAATAAGTTGATTCATAAAATCAGGAATGCTGGATTTAAAGTCAAAGCTGAGGGTTTTATGGATCGTGCTTACAATGATGATATGACTTTAGTCAGAAGAACGATAGATGGTAGTGTTTATTCGAATATAGAACAAGTCATTTCACAATTAGATCTTATTTGTCAAGGACGGATAAAAAGTACAAATGGTAAATTGATTGAAGGGCTTAAATGTGAAACTGTTTGTCTGCATAGTGATACGCCAAATGCTGCTTTTTGGATCCAACGTATTGGCCAACATTTAGAAAAGCATGGAATTAAACTTGGTTAACATTGATAATATCGAATTTTCGCATTCGCGAATGCATAACAACATTTTATTACTTAAGTCATGTCGTAAGGGTGAAGAAGTTGCTGCTTTGGCTCAAAAAATATTGTTGGCAAAGTTTCATTTAATTAAAGAAGTAATTGGTGCTGGCTCAGAAATATTAATTAAAACCAGATCACCGAATAAAGTTTTAGAAGTTCTACAAAAATATAAATGGCCTAAAATTCCGGTTACTAGATGGTGTTTACCAATTCGTATCGTTGATAATTTTGATCTGGATAAGCTTGTTAATTTTTCGAAGCTTAGCATAACTGAAATTTCTGATGCTTTGAATGGTCTTGAATTGAGGGTACATAGTTTCGGATTCATTCCAGGCTTCATTTACTTATCAGGTTTGCCGGAGATACTTCAGATTCCAAGAAAGCTTAATCCTGGAAATATCAATATAGAAAACGCTTTTGCATTAGGGGGACCTTATGCAGGTGTTTATTCATTTAAAAGTCCTGGTGGATGGAATGTGGTTGGTCAATTACCCTTTGCATTATTTGATTTTGAAAATCAATTGCCTTCCCCTATTTCGATAAATGACATTTTTGCCATTGATTTGATTTCAAAAACTGAGTTTAAATCTATACGAGCTAATGAGTTAAACTTTAAATCTTACAATGCTACTAATTAGGATAAATAGGGGAGGAAATTTAACCACAATCCAAGATGGAGGTTTTAAGAGGATGGGATTTTATGGTTTTCCCCAGAGTGGATTTATGGATAAGCATTCCGCTCACATTGCCAATCTATTGGTTGGTAATAAAAAAAATACCAGTTGTTTTGAAATGACCTTAGTGGGTGGTCAATTTTCTTTCTCTGAGGATTGTTTGATTGGGATAACTGGAGCCGATATGTCACCAATGATCAATGGCAAATCATGCCGCATGTATCAAACAGTTTCGATAAAAAGTGGTGAAGTGTTGAGTTTTGGCAAGGCAAAAAATGGATTAAGATCATATTTAGCCGTTGGAGGAAAATGGAATATTCCCAAACGCTACGGATCTAAATCCAGTTATGCCTACGCAGGTTTTGGTCTCAATGAGGGATTAAATTTGAAAAAGGGAGATATTGTAGAGATTAAAATTCCCGAAAGGGAAAGAACAATGATTAAATGGCCACAGCAAAAATGTGCTTTGGGATTTAAAACAATTAGCATTCAAAAGGGGCCGGAGTTTGATAACTTGATAAAGCCTGATCATTTATTTAAATCCTTTCGGATAGGTTTAAATAGCAATCGAATGGCCTCGCAATTAGAAGGTGAACCTATCGGGCTTCGGCAAGATGATCGATTTGAAACTTGTGTTTTGTGGCCTGGGGTCATACAATGTACGCCAGGAGGTAAACTAATCGTGGTGCTCCAAGATGGGCAAAGAACAGGAGGTTATCCGAGGGTTGCACTTTTAGCGCCTAAAGAAATTTCTAAATTCAATCAGATTTCTATCAAAGAGGAGTTTAAATTTGTGCTTGCTAAATAAAACTGATTAGATCTAAATGATTGGATACGAAAAATTTGTATTGAATAATGGACTGAGGGTAATTCTACATGAGGATAAAAGTTCGCCCTTGGTGGCTGTAAATATTCTATATGGCGTTGGAAGTAAAGATGAAGATCCTGAGCAAACTGGTTTTGCGCATCTTTTTGAGCATTTGATGTTTGGTGGTAGTAAAAATGTAAAAGATTTTGATGATCCTATTCAAATGGCTGGTGGAGAGAATAATGCTTTTACTAATTCGGATATCACCAATTATTATGATGTCGTTCCAGCGGAGAATATTGAAACGATCATGTGGTTGGAATCTGACAGAATGAATCAATTAGATTTCTCGCAAAATTCATTGGACGTTCAGAAAAAAGTGGTTGTAGAAGAATTTAAGGAAACTTGCTTAAATCGCCCCTATGGAGATGTCTGGCATCACTTGAGCAAGTTGGCTTATAAAGACCACAGTTATCAGTGGCCTACCATTGGAAAAATTCCAAAGCATATAGAGGATGCTAAATTAGAGGATGTAGAAAAGTTCTTTTATAACTTTTATCGTCCTAATAATGCAATTTTAGTTTTGTCGGGAAACATAAAATTGGCAAGAGCCAAAGAGTTAACAGAAAAATGGTTTGCACCGATTCCTTCAGGAGAATTAAAGAGGCAAAATATCAAGACAGAAAGAACTCAAGATTCTTTTCGGTCATGCGAAGTTTTTGGGAACATTCCAACCCCTTCATTCTATATGGGTTTTCATATGCCAGGTAGGGCTCATAAGGATTACGCAGCCTGTGATCTTCTTTCAGACGTTTTTGCCAATGGAAGATCTTCTAGACTCTATTTAAGGTTGTGTAAAGAGAAACAAGTTTTTAGTTCGGTAGATGCTTACATAACTGGTTCTATAGATCCAGGTTTATTTATTATGGAGGGTAAGCCAATGCCAGATTATTCGATGGATCAAGCAATCGATTTTTTATGGAACGAGATCAAACAGATCCAAGACGAAGGTATAGGCGAACGAGAGTTACAAAAGTTGATTAATAAGGTTGAAAGTAGTTTGGTGTATTCAGAAGTAAATATTTTGAATAAGGCAATGAATTTGGCTTTTTATGAGCATTTGGGAGATGTTGAATTGATCAATAAACAATCTCAAATTTATAATGCCATAACCGCTCAAGATATCCAAAAGGTTGCTCAAAAATATTTAACCCAAAATAATTGTAGCTTGTTGAGGTATAAGCCTGAGCAAAACTAAATTCTTTTTCATATGTTTAAATTATAGAGATAGTCGTTTGAAAGGACTATCTTGAAATTACTAGATCCTAAAAGTAGGATAGCACTTTTTCATTGTTAACAATTAAAATGAATGTTGTGGATATTAAAATTGAAAAAGAAAATATTGTAAATGAAAGCCATGAAACTGGAAATTATTTTGAGGATTATGCTCGAAATGCTTTAGAAAAGTTGTTTCATTATTATGATTTTATTCAATCAGCAAATGTCTTTTTTAGAGGGAGTAAACACCCGACTAAAAAGGTGAAAATCAAGTTGAGACTTAAGGGCAAAGAGGTCTTTGTTGAAGCAAGCGCTGAGAAATATCCTGCTGCTATTGATGCAGGAGTTCAAAAATTAAAAAACCAATTAGAGAAATATAAAACGCAGCACTATAAACGATCAGTTGCTGGGAATACGGAAAATTAAAATTACTAGGCCCGAATGTATACTTACATTCGGGCCTTTTTAGTATTATATTCTGTTAAGTCATTAATTACACAATACAAATTGGACATTTAGATCGTTTAAATAATAATATCCTACATTATAGGTAATTTGCAAAATATTAACTACTTTATATGTTACTAAGGCACACCAAAAACAATATATTATGTTAAACGAAGAAGTAAGAAAAATAATGACCACTGAGCCGAAAGTGGTAAATCCCAATCAATCCCTACAAGAAGTTACGGAACTAATGTTATCAAATAAGATGACACAGTTGCCTGTTGTCAGCGACGGTAAATTGGTGGGTATGGTTACTACCTATGATTTGTGGAAACAAAACGTGGATATTTCTGATAATGCCCAAAAAACGGTTAATGATGTGATGACGACCAAAGTCATCAAATTAGAACCAAAGGATAAGGTCGGAACAGCTGCTGAACTTTTTATGGACAAAAGGTTTAAAACCCTGCCGGTCGTAAATCTTGAAGGTAAGCTAAAAGGCGTTGTTACCGCTTTTGATGTGATGCGATATACTTTGAAAAAAGAGTATCCTACTGCTATACTTTATTCAGATGTTATAGAACAGTAAGTGATGACGCATTTTTAAAAACTCCAACGAATCAGTTTTTTTCTGCGGCTTGCTCTTTTTTCTTTCTGACTTTATTTATGACTCTAATTGCGTAATGCAGATGTGTATCCATTTCTGAGGTAAGTTCTAATATAGTCGGAACGTATTTTATATTTGCTTGCACACCTTCGAATTCGTTGTTGTAGCAGGTGTTATACAACTTAGTGGTTGAGAGACTTAAGGATATATCTGTCTTGGCCAAGGTTTCATTCATTGGATTTGCCCTAAATATTTTTGTTCCTCCAGTTTCTTCCCCAATAATGCTTCCCATGAGATAGCATTGAAAAGTCGAAGCAAAACTTGAAGCTGCTGAGTACGAATCGCGATTGGTTAGTAAATAACAATCACCAGTAAATTCGAAATCTTTTTTGATAGGTTTTTCATTAAAGAAAATATCTTCATCCACATAAGTTCCAATGGGATCGTTTATCAGAGCATCCATGTCGATATAGTGTCTTCTCCTCTCAAAATTAAAATTAGTGCTTGCCAATGCAGGAGCTTTGGCAAAGATCGAATTTCTAAGTGCCTGACTTACTTTAAATGTGGATTTTGCCTGCGTTTTAAAATGGCCATTGGATATATAATGAAATAAATATGAAGCGATTTTTGGCCAACCTCCGAAGTTGCCACGTACATCGATAATGAGCGAATGAATTTGTTCTTCTCGAATTTTTCTAAAAGTATCACTTAGAAATATCCCATAGTAATCTATATCTCTGGCATAAAAAGCATAGATGGATAATTTTCCAATTCCATTTCCTAAATTTTCGTATTCATAAGGTTGACCATCTTCGATGAGTTTTTTCCATTTTTCTTTGGTATTTTTTTGTTGCTTTTTCCATTCCTTATACGGCATGTTTTGCACGGTGTGTGACATAGTATCTCTAAGGAGATAACTTATTTGTGTATTATCTGATTTGCCAAAATGGAGGTAAAGATATTTTTCGAATTGTTGGTCGATAATGGTATTTCGAAATTGAGGTAATTCGTACGAAATGTATGGATCGATTTGATTTATAAATTGGGCCACAGAAATACCGTTGATGCTCAGAATTTTGGCAGCTTTCGGGATTCCATCTTCAGAATGATTTTTTAGAATATATAATTCGTCTTCATTGTTTAAATAAACCTCGTACGGAAAGGCACCAAAATCTTTACGTTTTTTCTTGAGCCATTCTTTTGGTAGTCGCGTAGAACTGTGACCATCTCGTAATAAAGCGATGGTTTGGGCAGTTTTTTTATAAAACTCCATCAGGTCCATTTCTTCATTGATAGAAGCGGCTATACTATCAGTTTTACGTTTAAATGTGGGTTCTGAAATATTTGTATATGGATCTGGGTGAGCTTCGATTTGTTTTAATAGAAACCTGTAATCTTTCTTTAGCTTCTTTGCAGAAAACATCTTCTCAGTTTGGGCATTGGTAGTGCTAAAAGGGGCAAAAAATAAGAATAAAGCGAGGCAAGTTTTTGCGATATTCATCAAATAGAATTAGGATACAAAAAGATCAAAAATGTATTGAACCAAGAGCATGGCAGCCATCATCAAAGCGGCAGTAATTATAATTACTTTTATTGGAATTCTTCCGTTGTTAGGATTTTCTTGATTCATTAATTAAAAATTATGAAATTTCCATTTTCGTAAACCTTTTGATCATCTGCGTATATTATACCTCCATCTTTCATATTTGTAATCATATCCCAATGGACTGCAGATTTATTTTTTCCTCCAGTTTGGCTATAAGATTGTCCAACAGCCATATGAATGGTGCCACCTATTTTTTCGTCAAATAAAATATTTTTTGTTGCTCTTTGGATATTATAATTTGTTCCGATAGCCACTTCTCCAAAAAATCGAGCACCTTCTATTTCCATTACTTTATCTAAAACATCCTGACCTTTTTCTGCATGCCATTTCACAACCTTGCCATTTTCTACTTCTAGAGTAATATCTGAAACTTCATTTCCCATGTATATGGCGGGATAGTTAAAGTGTACAATACCATTAACGGAATCTTCTACTGGACCTGTAAACACTTCTCCAGACGGCATATTGCTTTGTCCGTCAGAATTTATCCAAATGCGATCTTCAACGGAAAACTCAATGTCTGTTTTGTCATTCTTGTAACGTATACTTTTTTTCGAGTTTAAAAAATCCACAATTTTCTGTTGGCTTTCGCGAATTTTGAGCCATTCAGATTTTGGATCATTTGAATATAAATGACAAGCATTAAAAACGAATTCTTGATATTCCTCTAAACTCATGTCTGCTTCTTGAGCTGAAGCGAGTGTAGGGTATTGACATAAAGATCTTTTGAGTTCTTTGTTGCCCGTTCTACGAAAGTAGGTCTCAGATAAACCTTGATTAGCAATAGAAATAACTTTTTGCTTTTCTCTGTCTACATTTTTCGTCTCCTTCAAATTATAAGGAGCTCGTATTACTAGATATGCATCAAAAGTTTCTATCGCCATTTTTGAAAATGGCGAAATATGTTTAAGTTGATTTTCTGAAGCTTCGTTGATAAAAATTCTTCCTTTTTCTCGAAAAGAAAAATCTACTTCTACATTTGCACCCATTTTAATGGCCTGACGGTAAACCTCTCGAACCAAGGGTTCAGCCAACGTTGTAGTTTTAATATATAAATTTTCACCAGCCTTAATTTCTAGGCAATAATCCATCAACAAATGCGCATACTTCTGTAAAATGTCCATTGGTCTAAAATAAGTAATATTTAAGACAGATGGGTGAGTGAATACTTTATTTGATCTAAGTAAAAATTGAATTAAATTGGAAATAAATAACAGTTAAGCTTTATGTTATCTAGGAAATATTTCCTAAGTCTTTTGGTTGGCTTTCTTGCTAAGTCCATTCTGGCTTGTTCCTGTGGGGGGACCCTTCATTTATGTACCATGATCGAGAATGAGGGTAACTATGGTAGCTCCCAACATAAATCAAAGGATTGAACTGCCAAAGGTAAACACCCATCTTTTGATTGCAGAAGTTTATTGTGGAGAGGAGAGGATTGTACAAAAATTACTTTCTGGAAGTTTTTAAATAATTTACCAATGCTTTGTTTGATAAGGATATCTGAGATTGTATTGTGATTGGATCATAGTGCTTAATTTCTCACGTAAAAGGTCAAAATTTTCTTTAGTTTTTGCCGAAATGAAAAGCGTTTCTACATTATAGGTATTTGACAATTTATCTTTTAATTCATCCAGAATTGTATCTGCTTCTTCTTTCGCCAAATATTTGTCAAAATATTTTTCTCGGTATAAATCGATTTTATTGAAAACCATTAATGTTGGTTTTTCGATTGCTCCTAAGTCAGTTAATGTAGATATCACAGTTTTAGCATGATCTTCAAATTGAGGATGGGCGAGGTCAACTACATGAACAATTATGTCACTTTCTTTAGCCTCGTCTAGGGTTGACTTAAAACTTTCTATCAAATGATGAGGTAACTTCCGAATGAATCCGACAGTATCGGATAATAGAAACGGCATTTGTCCAAAAACTACTTTGCGGACAGTAGTGTCTAAGGTTGCAAACAATTTGTCTTCTGCAAAAACTTCTGCCTTAGCCAATGAATTTAATAAAGTTGATTTACCAACATTCGTGTATCCGACCAAGGCAACTCTTACCAAATCTCCTCTGTTTTTTCTTTGCGTTTTTGCTTGTTGATCTATTTTTTCTAATTTCTTTTTAAGGATGCTGATCTTATCTCTTACGATCCTTCTATCAGTTTCTATTTCTTGTTCACCAGGTCCTCTCATACCGATACCACCTCTCTGTCTTTCAAGGTGAGTCCAAAGACCACGTAATCGTGGCAATAGATATTTCATTTGTGCCAGTTCTACTTGTGTTCGAGCCTGTGCAGTTTGGGCACGGTTGGCGAAAATGTCCAAAATCAATTGTGATCGATCAACAATTTTAATCCTGGTTTTTTCTTCTAGAATGCTGGTCTGCTTTCCAGAGAGATCATCATCGAATATGATCAAAGAAACTTCTTCATTGGCTTCGATGTACTCGATTATTTCATCGAGCTTACCACTACCTACAAAGTACTTAAGATGAGGATGTTCTAACTTTTGGGTAAAGCGTTTTTTGGTAATTGCGCCTGCCGTGGTTGCTAAAAATTCGAGTTCGTCTAGGTATTCTTTTGCCTGTTCTTCAGATTGTCCTTTGCGGATAATCCCAATGATTATACAATATTCTGCTTCCTTTTTAAGCCCCGTATTTTTCTTCTTTCCAATGTCCCAATTATCACTCATGTCAGAAAGGTCGGTAATATTTTAATCTTTCGTAGTGTGCAGGTACAGAAAATTTTATTGATTTGGGTTGATTGATTTCTATCTCACTCCATTTAAAATTAGCACTCATCGTTCCATATTCTAAGCTGTTGATCACAAATAAGCGTTTGTATGGAATATCGAGCTCACCATTTTGACGATAATCAGAAAAACTTGCCTTAACCGATTCGTTTTTATTATTGTAAAGTTCGGCAGTATTCAAATGAAGGTTTTGCAGATCGAATCTCAAAAAACTTTTCATTTTTTTGATGGTTGTTTGTACAACAAGTTCATTTGGGTTTTCCCTAATTCTAAGTTCTTCTGCCAAATCCAATGGGATATTTCCTACTAAGTAATCTTGTAATTCTATAAAGCTTAAATCGGCATCATAACTTGCAAGTAAAGTTTGAAATGATTCCTCTTCATAAACATTTTCTAAACGATATATGATTGTAAATTTTTCGGGGGTCATGAGTACTCGGGCCATTTCGATACCCAATACTTTTATCACGGCCCAAATGGTTTTACCTCTTTGTATGCGGAGATAAATTTTTGCTGAATTATTTAAATCTGGTGAACTTATTTTGACTTTGCCCACAGCAGTAAACCAATCGTAGTCTAAATTCCGTTTTTCGATCGCCTTTTTAATATCAAGCTGATCATATTGCTTGGTAGGGTTCATTATCTTTTTGGAACTACGACAAGAGCCAAAAAATATAAGGACCAAAAGAAAAGTAAGTCGAACTAAGGAGTTTCTCAATTTATTTAATTGAATTTGATAATTGTTCGATCTGTTGTAGTAGGTCTTCTTTTTTTCCAGCGATCAATTTGGCTTCATCAAGTATTTCTTGAGCCTCTTTCTTTTTATTAAGACCGATCAGTGATTTGGCATTAAGTATATAGGCCATTACTTGATTTGGGAAAAGGTCGATGACTTTTTCCGACTTTTCGTTGAGCGCAACGAAATTTTCTTGCTCATTATAGCTGAGTAATAGTTGCTCCCAAACGGAAAAAATATTATCATTTATATCTAGGGTGCGCTCGTAAAACTCAATGGACTTTTCTGTATTCTCGAGCCTATTATAAAAATCTCCGGTGATTGCGTATGCCTTGGCGGATTTGGGGTGTGAAAGTCTGAGCGCATTAAGTGATTTGTCAACTGCTGAAATAAGTTGAGGATCTTGATCTTTATTAATGCTTTCAACATGAGGAATGAGTTCTTTTATTTTGGCGTCGACGCTAATTTCGGGATTTTCTAGAATGTCCTTTAGAGATAGTAGGTATGTACTACCGTTATCTCTAGAGTCTAATTTTGCAGCCATTGCCAAATTGGCTTTAGCGTCATCAGGATCTATCGAAAGAATTTTTTCAAATGTTAGATTAGACTTTTCTGTTTGATCCGTCCGTTGATAGAAGCTGGCCAAATTATTCAAATATCTAGTGTTGGAAGGATATGCATTTGATAATTTGATTAGTTCTTCTTCTGCTTTATTTTGTTGATCCTTGGCTCTGTAGATATCAAATTTCTTTTTTGTATTTCTCTCGTCTATTCCGAATGTTTTTTCGAGTTCTGTTAAAACTATAATGGCCTCATCACTTTTTTGGTTTTGAATATGACAGTACGCCAAATCTTCGTAGTACCTTCTTTCTGAAGAAAATAAGTTTTTGAGGCTTGATAGATAGGTGGCCGCCTCTTTAAAATTTTGACTTTTTATATTGGCCTCTGCCAACAAGTCAAGGTACCATTGATTTGAAGACTGGGACTTCAGTGCTTTTTTTCCATATCTTATGGCTTCATTTAAATCCTCCTTTTCGTAATGTAATTTGGCTATTTCGTAAGCGGCGGTATGATTGTTTTCGTCCCGCTTCAATACTTTTTTAAATAGTTGTATTGCTTTTTCATTGTTGCCTTTATACTTTTCAGCGGTCGCTTCGAGAAATTCGGCATGATGATTTAATTCGTCCTCACTGTAGAATTTTGTATCCTGACTATGTATCGCATTCGCGAATGCGATATAAAAGAAAATAAAGTATAATTTACCCATGTCTTTATTAGACGTTAGCCATTTATAAATAGAACGAAAATAAGTCTAAAAGGATTGTTAAAATGTCATAAACCGATTAGCTTATTTATCCAAAGTCAACATACCAATTACTCGATCTCGGTAATTTTGATGGTGTTGGTTCTGAATCGTTTGTGTATCGGCATTGAAGCGGTGTTGATTACCACATCATCTTTTTTAATGTGCTTTTTATCCTTTAAAATCTGACAGAGGTCTTCTATTGTTTCGTCAGTAGTAGTGAATTTATCATAATGATAACATCTTACACCCCAAACTAAATTTAATGTGCCTCGGATTTCTTCTACAGTCGAAAAGATGAATACTGGTGTACCTACCCGATAACTCGAAATTTTAAAAGCTGTATATCCACTTACGGTTAATCCTATGATCGCTTTTGCATTAATTTTTTCTGCTATTCTCGCAGCATTAAAACACATCGTGTCAGAATAGTAAGTTTCTGAAGTAGAATCGGGTCTAGGTCTCTTTTCGCTTACATTGTACATGCGCTCTGCTTGATCAATGATTTTATTCATTGCTTCAACGACTTTTACAGGATGTTTGCCCACCGCAGTTTCACCGCTCAACATTACTGCATCTGTTCCATCAAGCACTGCATTGGCTACGTCAGTAATTTCAGCTCTTGTAGGAGATGGGTTTTCCATCATGCTTTCCATCATTTGAGTGGCTACGATTACAGGCTTACTTTTTTGAATACATTTTTTGATGATATCTTTTTGGACAGTAGGTAACTTTTCCATTGGATATTCAACGCCCAAATCACCTCTCGCTATCATGATAGCGTCGGTAGCGTTGATTATGCTTTTAATTTTGGCTACTGCTTGTGGCTTTTCAATTTTTGCAATAATTTTCGCCAAATGGTTTTTAGAAGAAATGATTCTTCTAAGCATTTGAATATCCTTTGCGGATTGAACAAAAGATAATGCAATCCAATTGACTGGTTGAGTTAATATGAAATCTAAATCTTTTTGATCTTTTGGTGTAATTGCGGGGTTTGAGATTTTTGTATCTGGGAGATTTACCCCTTTGTTTGAAGATAAAGAACCTCCAAATATCGTTTCCATTTTTACCGTGTCCTTTCGATTCGTTTCCAGAACTTTAAAAACCAATTTTCCATCATCAACCAAGACCGTATCGCCTTTTTCTACATCCTTTGCAAAATCTTTATAACTCATGTAAACTTTTCGTTTGGTGCCGATACAATCTTTATTCACGAATGTGATCTTATCACCTTGTTTTAGAGCTACTGAGTTATTTTTTATTTTTCCGACCCTCAATTTTGGACCCTGCAGATCTGCTAAGATTCCTATCGAAGTATCATATTTTTTGTTGATCTCTAAAATTATCTTGATCACTTTTAAATGATCCTCATGTGTACCATGAGAAAAGTTTAATCTAACTACATCAACTCCAGCTTTTACTAAGCCTAATATGGTCGTTTTATTTCTACTTTTAGGACCAATGGTGGCCACTATTTTGGTTTTCTGCGCGCTGTTAAAGCCTTTCTTTGAACTCATTTATTATTTTGCTAACTTACAAAGATAGGACAAAAGTCAAGAGTCTTAAGTTAGGGCAAAATTAATTTTAAGCTTTTGATGGAACTTTGACCATATTTTATTGCATTTGTAAGATGTATTATATGATAAAGCACTAAGAATTATTAAATATCAGTGCGTAGATCATCGTTTTTAATTAGATGTATATTTCCTAGATTTAAGAAAAACGAGCTTAAATAAACTTGGTTTTCAGCTTTTATATAGGTTACTTTGCATCGCATTTACTAAAAAAATTATTATGTCAGAAATTGCTGAAAAAGTAAAACAAATCATCGTTGATAAATTAGGTGTTGA
>JAHDHU010000047.1:0-7305 GCA_020631135.1 Saprospiraceae bacterium
AATCCATTAGTTCGAATGGTCCCATCCTAAACCCTAAACTTTTAATGCCATCATCAATTAAATCGACAGGCATGTTTGTTTCTTCATGAATCTTAATTGATTCGCTGTAAAAAGGACGAGCTACTTTATTGACTATAAATCCTGGAGTGTCTTTAGCATTGACTACGATTTTTTTCCATGATTGGATAATTTCTCTAGACTTATTTAATGTCTCTGTACTTGTTTGTAGAGCTGGTATGATTTCTACCAGTTTCATTAAAGGTGCAGGGTTGAAAAAATGTAGGCCAATAAATCTGTCAGCGTTTCTTAAAGCCGCAGCTAAGGAAGTAATAGATAAGGATGAAGTGTTGGACGCAATAATGGTACTAGGATCAACAATGGCTTCGATGTCATGAAATAATTTTTTCTTGATATCCAAGTTTTCTATGATTGCTTCTACGACAAGATCGGATGATTTTGTATCGTTTAAATCAATCGAATATTTAATATTGTTGCTTATTCTTTTTTTCTCTGATTCGTCAATTTTATTTTTTTCTATGAGTCGATTTAGAATTTTTTCGAGCTTCTCTTTACTGAGGTCTAGCGCTTTTTTATTGAGGTCATACAAAATGGTTTCACAGCCTTCTGTAGCTGCTATTTGTGCGATGCCACTTCCCATGGTTCCACTTCCGATTACAGCTACCTTCATTATTCTCCTTTAAAAATGGGTTTTCTTTTTTCTACAAATGCGGCTATACCTTCTTTGTAATCTGCGGTGTTTCCTGCCATAGTTTGATATACTCCTTCAAGTTGAAGTTGCTCTTCAAAGCTGTTGGTCAAGGAACGATTATATAGCTCTTTTGTAAAAGCCAAAGCCTTAGTAGGCATTTGCGATAATTTGACTGCTACCGCAAAAGCCTTTTGTTCAAATTCTTCATCAGCAAAATATTGATATATCATACCAAGTCGTTCTGCTTCTTTCGCCATAACTTTTTCTCCTAACATGGCTAGTGCGATTGCTTTTTGAAAACCTATCAATCTAGGAAGTGAATATGTGCCACCAGAATCTGGAATCAATCCTATTTTGCTAAAAGCTTGGATAAAACTGGCTGATTCTGTCGCCAAAGTAACATCACACATAAGTGCCAAATTGGCACCAGCTCCTGCAGCAACACCGTTTACACCACATACCACTGGTTTAGGTAAATTTAAAATTTTGATGATTATCGGGTTGTAATGTTCCGGGACAATTCTATCAAGCCCTATTGTGTTTTCCGGATCCAAGAGTTCTTTTATGTCTTGACCGGCGCTAAAAGCCTTGCCATTACCAGTAAGGTAAACAGCTCGAATACTTGAATCATCTTTGCATTCGTCGAGACGATCTTGCAAGCTTATCGCCATTTCTCGCGTAAAACTATTATAGCTATCTGGCCGATTTAAAGTGATTTTTGCGACGGCATCTATTTGTTCGAAAATTATTGAGGGCATTTGTTTTATTTAAGACATTTAAAATAATCAAAGGGCTCTAAGCAATCGTGACATTTAAATAATGCCTTGCATGCAGTTGAGCCAAATTGACTTATCATTTTGGTATTTGTTGATTGGCAATGAGTGCAACTTACCAAGCTTTCGCCATCTAACAAAACTCGTTTGTCAAGATTTTCCTCTAATGGGGGAGCAATACCGTATTCTTCCATTTTTCTTCTACCTTCTTCACTTATCCAATCTGTACTCCAAGCTGGCTTAATCACTAGTTTAACGAAAGTTTCATAACCTAACGCGTCTATCGCTTTTTTGATATCGACAGACATCATGTCCATAGCAGGACAACCGGTATAGGTGGGTGTTAGATCTATAAAAACCTGTTTGTTAACTTTCTTAACTTGTCTAACGACTCCAAGATCAATTACGTTGATCACTGGTATTTCTGGATCTGGCACTGAAGCCAAAGCATCCAGAATGTCTTTATCGATATTGTTTAGTTCTACTACCATTGCATATTGGGATAAACCCTTTGCATGTATTGAAAATCTGAGAGAATGTATCCTAAATACTCGGAGTGAATCCCAGATTTACCTTTGGTGTGCCTGGCGGGTGAATCTGGAATGTTTAATTCTGCCGTACTTAAAAGGGTTTTGACTTGAGAGAAGTAGATGTCTTTTAGCCTGTTTAGATCAGGCCCTATACCTTTACTATACATCTCACTTTCGATTTCGTTTTGCTCGAAAAACTCAAAAGAAAAGGGATATAAATGATTCAAAGCTTCTTGCATCTTTTGATTACTTTCTGAAGTGCCTGCTCCCAATCTTTTACACCATTCGGCGGAGAAGCGAACATGATAGTTTGTTTCTTTCAAGGATTTAGCGGCGATCGCTGCAATTTGATCATCAGCACTTTCACAAAGATTCTCAAGTTGTAATTTTTGAAAAGCATCGAATAAATACTGCCGTATAATAACGTGAGCAAAATCAGTGTTCGGTTGTTCAAGTAGAATACAGTTGTGGTGTTGACGAGCTGTACGCAAAAAAGCAATGCTGTCTTCGGTCGTGTTTGCACCTTTTAACTTAGCTGCATATTGAAATATATTGCGAACCTGTCCAAATAGATCTAAAGAAATATTGGTTAACGCAATGTCAGTTTCTAAAGAAGGTCCGTGCCCACATAGTTCAGAAAGTCTATGTCCGAGAATCATAGAGTTGTCACCAAGCATCAAAAGATATTTGTAAAGCTTATCGTTCATCTAAATATGCTTTAATTCAATTGGCAATTCGTAAAAAGTAGGGTGGCGATAGATTTTATCTTCTGCTGGTTCAAAAAGTTCTCCGCCATTTTCTGGATTGCTGGCTGTAATGTCTTTAGAAGCGACAACCCAAATACTTACGCCTTCTTGCCTTCTGGTATATACATCTCTTGCATTTTCCATTGCCATTACTGCGTCGGCAGCATGCAAACTGCCTACATGCCTATGTTCTAATCCATTTTTTGATCGAATAAATATTTCAAATATGGGCCACTCGTTTTTATTCATTTGTTTATTTGTTGGTTTGGGTTGTTGAAGTTTTGTTGATAAATCTTCTTATCCCTATTTCTAATCCTATGTTGTAATAATGCTCCCGTGCTGGAGTATTTGCGGTAGGACTCATATGATATCTAAAAGTCGGTGCAAAAAATAATTGCCAGTTTTTTGCTAGAGCGTAATTGGCACCTGCTGTCAGGGTTATAGCGAATTGTAAATTATTAAAATCAACATTTGATGGATTATTATCATTTCGATTTAGATAATTAGCAGTTTTTACGCCATCAATTTCTGTCAGGTGTTTACTTTTTAGATAAAACATGGGTGATAAGCCAAATTCGAAAAAGGGTATGATTTTCCTACTTCCTAATTCTTTTCTTAGCCTTATAGGCAGTTCTAAATAAAGTTGATTTTCACTTTGATTTATTTGACTTACTGTTCCATCCGGCCAAAATGCATCTCCTTTTCGTTGGTAAAAACCAACACGCGATAAATTTATACCAGCTTTAAAATAAAGGGCATGATTGATTTGATTATTATAATGTGTACCTATTCTCCAATTAAGCTTAGCCCTGTGAGTTCCATTAAAAACTTCCCCTATTGGCATCAAGTTTTCCTCAAGAATATAAAAGCGATAATTATAATCTACACTTGAAAGGAATTCTATACTATTGGACCTTTGTCCAAAGAGATAAGTAGAAAAGATGAAAGAAAACAATATTAATTGAATCCGATTCATTGGGTATTTTATTACGCAGTTTTGGACACCTTTGAGTTTTGAGTTTTATTCTTTGCCGAATAAGCCATTGCAGCGTCTCTAACCCAAGCCCCTTCTTCCCATGCATTTACTCTTGCCCCTAATCTTTCTTTGTTACAAGGGCCATTGCCTTTAACCACTTGCCAAAATTCGTTCCAGTCGATTTCCCCAAAATCATAATGACCTCTCTCTTCGTTCCATTTTAAATCTGGATCCGGTATTGTTAATCCTAAATATTCTGCTTGAGGAACTGTGATGTCAATAAATTGTTGACGAAGTTCGTCATTGGTTTTTCGTTTAATTTTCCATTTCACAGATTGTTCTGTATTTGGCGATTCTGCATCTCTTGGTCCAAACATCATGAGAGAAGGCCACCAAAATCTATTTAAAGCGTCTTGTGCCATTTCTTTTTGTTCGAGAGTGCCTTTAGCTAAACCAAGCATTATTTCATAGCCTTGCCGCTGATGAAAACTTTCCTCTTTGCAAATCCTAACCATAGCCCTTGCATACGGTCCAAAAGATGTCCTAGTAAGCATGACTTGATTTATAATTGCTGCACCATCGACCAACCATCCAATGGCACCAATGTCTGCCCATGAAAGGGTAGGGTAGTTGAATATGGACGAATATTTTGCTTTGCCCTTATGTAATTGATCAAACATTTGATCACGACTGATTCCTAATGTTTCGGCTGCTGAATATAAATATAAACCGTGACCAGCTTCATCTTGCACTTTGGCCAATAATCCAACTTTTCGTCTCAACGAAGGTGCCCGAGTGATCCAATTACCTTCAGGAAGCATACCGACAATTTCAGAATGTGCATGTTGCGAAATTTGTCTTATATGAGTTTTACGATATTTTTCAGGCATCCAATCTTTAGGTTCGATTTTTTCACCTGCATCTATTCTTGCTTGAAATTGTTCCTCTAAATTTATTTCTGGAGACATTGTCTAATTTTTCTTAATTAAATATCGTAATCTATGATCAACTTTTCTGAGGTTGGTAAGGCTTGACATGTTAAAATGTAACCAGCCTCAATTTCGTCAGGCTCTAAGCCATAATTGAGTAACATGTTTACATTACCTTCTACTACTTTTGCTTTACATGTGGCACAAACTCCACCTTTACAAGCAAAAGGTAAATCAGCGCTATTGTTTAAGGCTTCATCTAGTACGTTGTTAGCCCCTTGTTCCATGACTATATTCATACTTTTTCCTCCTTCTATTATTGTGAGATCACATCTTTTACCCTTAAAAGTTTTAGCTATTTCTTCTTGCTTCTTGGCTTGCACTTTTTGGTCTGTGCCGAATAATTCAAAATGAATTTTATCAGTACTTACCTTCTTTTCAATAAGATAATCTTTGGTCAAATGAATCATTGTTTCAGGACCGCAGATAAAAAAGTGATCAGTTCGATTAATATCACAGATTGACTTAAAGATGATGTCCAATTTTTCTTGATCGATTCTTCCATTGAGGAATGGGATATTACGTTGCTGTTTGGTCAAAAAGTAATAGATCTCGAATCGATCCATGAACATATTTTTCAAAGCCTCTAATTCTTCTTTTAGAATTACAGTTGAGGCTTTCTGATTGATATAAAATAATTTAAAAGTGGATTTAGGTTCCAAGGTGAGGTGCGTCTTAATGATAGAGCACATTGGTGTGATACCACTTCCCGCTGCAAAACACACAAAGTTTCTTTGGGCTTCTTTATTGACAGCGGTCCAAAAATTTCCTTCTGGAATCATGGCTTCAATAATATCGCCTACCTTGAGCGTTTCGTTCGCAAAGGTTGAAAATTTACCTCCTTCAACTTTTTTGATGCCAACTGTCCACTCATTATCTATTGGACTTGAACATAAGGAATAAGATCTTCTTACTTCTTCACCTTTAAGATTAGTTCTTAAAGTTAAATATTGACCTTGTTTAAATTTGAAATTTTTCTTCAAATCAGAAGGAATATCAAAACTAACCAGGACACAGTCTTCGGTGGTATTACGAAGTGACTTTACTTTGAGCGGAAAAAACTGAGATTTGGAACTAATCATTGTTAGCACAAAACTAATGTTTATTAGTTAAATTATCAAGGCTACACGCAACGTTTTGCAACTTAGAGCTATCTTAATAATATGTTGACTTATTAACCATCATCGAACTTCAAAAATCGAGGTTCTTCAAAATCACTATTAATGAAAAAAAATCTACTATTCAGCTTATTTTTTACGCTTTCATTGGCATTCGCGAATGCGCAAACAACAGCTCCAGATTGGACCATGACTGATATAAATGGAGTTCAACATTCTTTATATGCGGATTATCTAGATCAAGGTAAAACCGTTTTTTTGAGCATAGGTGCCGCTTGGAATCCATGGGATTCAGTATGGTTATCAAAAAATGTGATGAATGATTTTCATAATACATATGCTGGGGACGATGCTGCGGTCATTTTTGTAGAAGCAGATCCGTTTACAACTGATAACGATTTATATGGAGGTGGAGATTATTATGATCTTGTAACAGGAAATGATTTTCCAATAATCAATGCTCAAGATTCGTTTGCAGCGCTTTACAATGTTGCTTTTTATCCAACCATCAGAATTATCTGCCCTGACGGTACTATGTACAGTGACAATGATCATCAAGAAATCGGATATGGCAATTATGAAAATGCAGAGGACATAGTCGATAATATGTTTTTGTTTTGTGGGACGCTTTTCAGCGAAAAGAATGCACTGTTTGTAGACGCTTTTGCCGATGACAATGGTGACTGTGTACCACAATCTGATGAGACTGCTCTGGTTTCCCATAAGGTACAAGTAACAGGGACAAATTATTCCAACACGAGATATACCAATGATCTAGGAAGGAGTTTTTTCTTGGTAGATCAAGGAGATTATGAGGCCAGTATAGCGCCTTTAAATGATTTATGGACGACTTGTAATAGTCCTTTGGCGGTAAACTTTCCAGGAAGTAATGACCAGCAGACTGTAGCTTTAGGTTTAGAGGCTGATGGTGAATGTTCTTTGGTAAACCTTACTGTACATAGCCCCTTTTTAAGGAGATGTTTTGAATCCCAGATTTTTGTAAACTTTTGCAATGAGGGTACTACCACAGCAGAAGACTTACAGGTGGAAGTTACGATTGGTACAGATTTGGAATATGTATCTGCTAATTTTCCTTTAGTGAGTCAAAATGGTCAAGTTTTGACTTTTGATGTTGGTGATTTAGAGTCTTTAGCCTGTGATTTTGTCAAAATTATTGTGATCCCAGATTGTGATGTTGATCTAGGGACTGTACAATGTTTAGATGCAAATATTTCTACACTTGATCCTTGTGATGAAGGAAGTCATGCAGATAGAGAATGTCAAGAAATAATCGGTGCCTATGATCCAAACGATAAAAGAGCTGAGCCAGTAGGGTATGGGGAAGAACATTATATAGAAGCGAATACAGACTTGGAATATACGATCAGATTCCAGAATACTGGTACAGATACTGCGTATAATGTTATTGTTTTGGATACTTTGCCTGAAGAGCTGGATATCACA
>JAHDHU010000047.1:7315-20877 GCA_020631135.1 Saprospiraceae bacterium
AAGGTATCAAATTAGATTTCAGAATACTGGAACGGATACCGCATTTAATATTGTCGTACTTGATGAAATATCTGAATTATTAGATATCAACAGTTTTAGAATGATCGCGAGAAGTCATTCTTGTTATGCTGAAATCAATCAAGATAGAGAACTTAGATTTTTCTTTGATAATATCATGTTACCTGATAGTTCTGCCAATTTGGAAGGAAGCAATGGTTTTATAACTTTCACTTTTGATCAAGTAGTTGATTTGCCAAACGGAACACTCATCGAAAACCATGCAGATATCTTTTTTGACTTTAATGATCCGATCAGAACAAATACCACAAGACACACCATCGATGATGGATTAATAAATGTTTCAGATATCGAGTCTTTGCCGTTTTCAATTTCTCCAAATCCAGTGGATGATGTCGTGTATATAAAGTTAAATAAGGGTGATATGGCGAATACATTGGTCAACCTATTTACAATCACTGGACAAAAGATTTTAGATTCTCAAATGCTGTCTGACAATCACCAGTTAAATGTTGGTCATTTAGATGAAGGAATTTATCTAATCCGACTTACCGATGATCAAGGTAGAAGCTCATCAAAAAAGTTAGTAATCAGATAATTTGTTATAAAGTTTTGTTAAAAAGGGAGTTCCAAACGGTTCTCCCTTTTTTTGTACGCAGCCTTTTTTCCATCTATCTAGTTTAGGAGATACAAAGATTTAGTATGCGCAAAATGTTGTTTGTATCAAGTATGTTTTTTTTATTTTTTCTTTGTTCATCATGTGACGAAGAAGGCAATGGAGATTGTTTCGAAATCTCTTATGGTCAAATATTTACAGCAGAGGTGGGGGATAAATTTTGTTTGCCTGACGGAAGCGAGGTTAAAATAGAACAACTGAATAATATGCTGTGTCCTTGCAATGTAATGTGTTCTTGGGAAGGTGAAATTGTAGCCCAATTAACATTTACGTTCAATGAAGAGATTTTGGAATATGAGTATCATGCGGAGGTAGACGATTGGAATGCAGAATTGCCCAACGACTTGTTGATTCAGGATCATGCATTTGAGTTAGAATCTGAGTGTACAGAAGCTAACCCAAGTCCAAAGGTTAAATCTGTTGATTTGGAAATTAGGAAGATCTAAAGCATATACGCATTCGCGAATGCGATTCAATTTGGTATTAAAAGAAGAGAAGTTTAAACTTTGCAACTTTTTAAACTAATTTCTGGAAAGGCCTACTTGCCAAGAAGAATTAAGACTCTCTCAAAAGCTTTTCGAAAAAATCAACGTTCAAGTGTTTTTCCATTATGTCCTGAATAATATCATGTTTTTTGGCCCGTTCGAGGTCCGATGGATGTCTAGAATTACTGACCATATAAACTTTCAAATCAGAATTGATGGGCAATTCTTTTTCAAGATTACTGACTATTTCCCAACCGCTAATTTGAGGCATATTTATGTCTAGAAGAATTACATCTGGAAACTCTTTTTTTAATTTATTGCCGTAAATATTGCTAAGATATTTTTGAGCTTCTACAGAACTAGTAAATTCTTTTACTTGTTGATTGATGTTTATTCCGGCATCTTCCATCATTATCTTGTGATAAAGATTTGAACTATCGCAATCATCGATTAAAAAAATTTTTAAATTTTGAGTCATCTTAAACCTCTATCAATTGTAAACCAAAACGTACTTCCAACATTCAGTTCTGAATCTACCCAAATTTGCCCTTTGTGTTGTTCTATAATTTTTCGGGCATTTGATAATCCAATCCCACTTCCTTCAGTATTCTCATTCGTTTGAAGTCTCGTGAACAGGTCAAAAATATTTTCCTTTTTAGATTTTTCTATTCCAATACCATTATCTGTCAAGCCAAATTTATAATAATATGAATCTTTAACAAACTCCAAGTTGATGACTGGATTAACATTTGGTTTCGAGTATTTAATGGCATTACTCAGGAGACTTTGTAATAGAATAAGCATCTCGTCTTTATAACAAAGAATCGTTGGAAGTTTGTCTTGAGTAATTATCGCATTATTTCTAATGATGGTACTTTTCAAATTTTGTTGTGCTAAATCCCAAAGAGTATTAAGATCCGTTGTTATAAGTTTTGATCGTTTTCCGAGTAGCAAATAATTATGTAACATGTCCACTGACTTTAACATCGTCTTGGAGGTGTTCTGAATTATATTTAGGTAAGTTTTTTCTTTATTACCTAGAGATGAACTATGTCTGTTAACCAATAGATTGGTAAAACTATTTACAGTAGTAATTGGTTCTTTTAAATCATGAGTCATCACGTAGGTAATTCGTTCTAATTCATTGAACTGATTTTTTATTTCAATACGTTGATTCTCAATATTTATATTGTGTTGTCTGGTACGCCTCAAGGTTAGAAAAAAGAATAATAAAAGAACGAGTAATAAGGAGATGAGTCCAATCGAAAAATTTTGCTGATTTATTTTTATCTGTTCAGACCTAAGTAGAGCAGAATTTTGTTTTTCAAGAAGAACATTGTTTTGTTTTTCTTCTAAAACATTCATGACAGATAGTAATTGTTCCTTTGCATCATTTTCTAAATGATTCACAAGTTTTTCACTAAACTCTAATGCCTTTGAAGAATTGTTGTGGTATTTGTAATAATTATTAGCAAATGAATAAAATTCTTTTTTATCCGAATTTTCTAATTTCTCAACGCTTATTTTATTTGGATGTATAATGTATTGTTTAAAGTTGTGGCTAATTCCAAAGTTGGATCTGACTATTTTATGATATTCTAGATAGCTTTCTTTAATAGAAAAATCGTCTTGGTCCTTCATTTTGTTAATGAAGGCATTACACTCTCTTAAGTATTTTTCCCCAAGTTGCACTTTGCCAATTTGACTAAAGAATTCGATGATTAAACCATATTTAGTCAAGGTCAAATCAAGATTAAGTTGGTTTTTTGCGGCGTCCATACCAATCAAATAAAAATTTTCCGCTAGGTCCAAACTATCCAATTGCCAATAAATGTATCCAATATCCATGCAGTTATTTGAAATATTGAAATTTTTAACCGACTCAGAAGGAAATTCAATTTTTTGACAGAGATCATAGGATTTTAATCTAAAATTCAAGGACTCCTCATAAAGCTCTGCATTAAAATAAAATCTACCAATCATGCCATATGCATAATGTAGGTTGTTAGAATTAGAGTTTTTGTAAGACTCTAATGCTTTTTGGTAAGCATTCAATTCATTGGCAAGATCTCCTATTGAATTGTAATGGATTCCTAATTGTACCAATAAATCACCATTTATTGGAAATTGATGTTTATCGGAATAATCAACTATTTTTTTTAAAAATTCAAATCCATCATTTTCTCTTTTATCAGACCAATACAAGAAAAGGTAATAACTCCAAGGAAGCGAATGGGAAACTAAGTTGTCCTCTAGTAATATTGCCTTGTCGATTACAGTATTTATCCAATCCAGATCCTCGTGTTTACATTGATTTAACAAACTGTCGAGGGCGTCGTAATGCTCGATCAAGTCTTTATTCTTTTTGATTGGTTTAGATTTTATCCTACTGTATTTTTGGATACAATCTACTTGTGCGGAAATCCTAAGACTCGCTGAAAACAGTATAAATAGAACAACTATTAGGTTTCTTATATAAAATTCTTTACGAATCAAATCTAGATATTTACTAAAAGAGAAGAGAGCTAGTTCAGATTATTAGGACTTCAGACCTTGAAGTAAACATTTTTTCAATTGTTTTTCAAGTTCAATTGTACTGATTTCTTGATGTCTTTCTCTCCAAGAATACAACCAATGTAAAGAAGATAAAATAGAGAATAAACTAATCTCAGTGTCAATTTGAGGATTGATTAAATTTTTGGTTTTACACTCATTGATGATACTTCTAAACTCTGATTCATATTCAGATCTTGTCTTTTTGTAAGTTTTGAGAGATTCACCATCTAAATGCACCCAATCTCCGGTAATTAGGGACATTCGATCTTTGTACTTAAGAGTCAGTCTTAAGTGTAGACTCACCAATGCCTCTAGTTTTTCATCAGGCAATAATGTCGAATTTTGGATTTCTTTCATTCCATCACTAAAGGACTGAGATATGGGTAGACAAAGTGCTTGAAGGATCTCTTGTTTAGAATCTATATGGTTATATAAACTTGCCGCTTTTATACCAACTGCTTCCGCAATGTCCTGAACCGAAGTTCCACTATAACCTTTTTTTCTGAATAGTCGAGCGGATTCATCAAGGATATGTTCTTTTCGTGATTTCACTAGGTCTTTTGTCGGAATAATAAAAAAGGGTTGACCAAGTCAACCCTGTATAATTACAATAATAGAGTTATCATTTAAATAGGTTTCCTAAAACCTTCATACCCATACCTGCGATCTCGTCAATGGCAGATCCATCACCGTCTCTATCTAAAAGTTTAGATATCAAATCTTGTTGAGGAGCACGTTGTCTGACATCTTGTTGAGAGTTATTTAGATAATCCCATAGATTGTTGGGCTGCATTTGTTGTTGTTTTTTCTGTTTGCCAAGCATCCCTAATGCAACTGGAGCTAATTTCATCAACAAACTCATTGAATTGTTACGATTTAATCCAGAGCCTTTAGAAATCATTTCAACTACATTAAAAATATTCGATCCTCCTAATAAATGACTTAGGATTCCCATACCATCTGCTTGTTTACCTTGAGCTTGACCACCTAACAAATCCCCGATGTTATCAAGAATACTTCCATCGTGATTGTCTAGTGCTCCGAATAAACCTTGAAGACCATTAGGTTGAGAAGCATTTTTTGTGAGCGCACCTAAAATCGTAGATAAAGCTAGATTGGTACCTGTTTGAGTTTGCTCTCGAGAAGCACCTCCCATTTGATTTGCTAATTGATCTAACATTCCACTCTGAAGTTGACCTTGCAAGAGATCCATAAAATTTGCCATATTAATTTTAGTTTAAGATTGAAGTATACAAACATACTACGTTTTAAAAGAGATAAAAGTTCGCATCAAAAAATATTAACATATTATAAAAAAATGTAATATATTAGTACTTCCAAACCGATTTTAATGCAAAAACTAGTTCTACTTGTTTTTACAGTCTGTACGTTATGGCAATTTAATCCTTTTGCCAGTTCTCTGTCTGAAAAGTATATCAATCGCTTTCATCACATAGCAACATCAGAAATGAAAAGAACAGGGATACCTGCTTCAATCAAATTAGCACAAGGCTTGTTAGAATCTGATTGGGGAAGATCTAATTTAGCAAATACTGCCAATAATCATTTTGGAATTAAGTGTGGCTCATCATGGTCAGGGGAGACTTTTTTTAAAGAGGATGATGATTATGTAAATGGAAAATTAGTTGCGAGTTGTTTTAGGGCTTACGCCAATGCTGAAGAATCTTATATCGCCCATAGCGATTTTCTCAAGAAACCAAGAAAATCAAAACGTTATGATTTTCTATTCGATTTAGATCCTATAGATTACAAAGCTTGGGCTAGGGGATTACAAAAAGCAGGTTATGCAACCGATCCCGCATATCCTCTGAAATTGATAAACATTATTGAAAAATACCACCTTCATCAATTCGATCTTATTGAAGAAGAAAATACATTGCTGATTACTCAAGAAACTACAGTTCCTCCATCTCAGAATGATAATAGAGAGACAGTGGCATCTGTACATATTGATAATGCCGAAGAAGCAATTGTTGAATCAATTGAAGATGGTTTAGAACACTTTGAGGCACCAAAGGAATTTATAAACAAAGTTCCTATGGTTAGGGCACAGGAGGGAGAAACGGCTCTCTCCATAGCTCGCCGCTACAAAACTTCCGTAAATGATTTATTGGTGTTCAACGAAAAGCTCAATCCTGAAGAAACTTTACAAAACGGAGAAATAATTTTCTTAGACAATAAGAAAAGAAAATATGGTCATACTGGAGATTATCATGTTGTAAAAGAAGGAGAGACCATGTATTCAATTTCACAGAACTATGGAATAAAATTGGCTAATTTATATGCAAAGAATCGCATGCCTAAGGGTTCTGAACCATACGTGGATGAAAAACTTCATTTAGGATCTGTCGTAAAAATTGGAAAGCGACCAAAATTTAAAACTGATCGAAAGTTAAAGCAAGAAAGCAAGTCATTCTTATTTGAAGATTTTATTTCCTCTAACTAGATTCTTTTCTGGTGGCGCTGCTATTTTCTATTTTAGTGTAAATATTTATTTATGAAGCGCCTACTCATATTTTTATTTTGTTTTTCTGCTTTTTCTCTCTATTCTCAAAGTTTTTGGTTTGGACCCAAAGCTGGTCCTACATTAGCTACTCAACAATGGAACAATTTTGATCAACAAGTTTTAGTGGATTGGCATGTTGCTGCCTTCATTGAAACTTTCGCGGATGAAGACGCAGACGGATCACTTTTTGCTCAACTGGGTTATCATACGCGCGGAAGTGCGATTAGAGTTAGGGTAAATACAATAGGAGCAACGGATATTTTAACTTCAGGCTTTAAATTTCACAATTTGTCCTTATTGGCAGGCGCCAAACGTTTTTTACCCGAAAGAGGTAAAGGAAGGCCGTATTATTTTGTAGGTGCGAGACTTGAATATACGGTAAATACCAACCTAGATGTTTATGAGCAGAGTCAGTTTGCTGGGTTTTATCCCATTGAATTTTTTGTTCGCAAATGGAATTACGGAATTACATTAGGCGGAGGATATAAATTTCCGATAAATGAGAAAATTGGAGCTTTTGTCGATCTTACGATTAGTCCTGATTTGTCTTTTCAATATCAACAACCTCAACTGGGCAATGTAGCTAGTCCTTTTGGAGGTAGTACCACAATTGGGGAAAGATCCATTCGAAATGTAAGTTTAGAAATTTCATTTGGCCTCAACTTTTTACGGAAAGTGGTTTACGAATAGCATACTTAGTGTCTAACATAATAAAAGGCGAAAAAGAAATACTGGCCAAATTAGGTATTCAAGCATTAAATAAAATGCAAAAGGAATCACAAAAAGTGATTTCGAAAGAAAAAGAAATTATTCTCCTTTCTCCTACCGGAACTGGTAAAACCTTAGCTTTCTTATTGCCATTAATGAGTAGATTGGATCTCAAACTCAGGGAAGTTCAGATGCTTGTAATCACACCTTCAAGAGAACTAGCAATGCAAATAGAAGGTGTAGGTAGAGAAATGGGTGCAGGTTTAAAAATAAATGTGGTGTATGGGGGAAGGTTTATTTCCAAAGATATGGATGATCTAAAGACTCCGCCTGCAGTATTAATTGGAACACCCGGTCGGATTGCGGATCATTTTAGAAGGGAAACTTTTTCCTTGGATTCGATTCGATATCTGGTCTTGGACGAATTTGATAAAAGTCTAGAAATAGGTTTTGATGAAGACATGGAAGAAATTTTAGATCAACTTCCAAGAGTAGAAAAGAAAATTCTCACCTCAGCAACCCACGGAGTGGATGTGCCTCCATTTGTCAATTTACAAAAACCCAGAATTATTGACTTTTTACGTGAAGGAACTAACATGCTTGAAATTCGCCGAATTAGTTCTCCTAAAAAAGACAAATTGGAAACACTTGTTTATGCTTTAAAAAAACTTGGAAATCAACCTGGGATAGTTTTTTGTAATTTCCGACAAAGCATAGATCGAGTCAGCAACTATTTATCAGAGAGAAAAATTGCGCATGCCTGTTTTTATGGAGGGATGGAACAAATCGATCGAGAACGCTCGCTCGTAAAATTTCGCAATGGTACTCATCAGCTTCTATTGGCAACCGATTTGGCGGCTAGAGGCATAGATGTTCCAGAAATTGCATTTATCATACATTATCATCTACCCTTAAAAAATGAAGAGTTTACTCATCGAAATGGTAGAACAGCAAGAATGAATTCTAATGGAACAGCTTATGTCATACAATGGGAAGAAGAAGAGCTACCAGATTTCATTGGTCAACTAACCGAAGCCACTTTCGATAAAAAACCCATACGATTAAACTTTGAATGGACTACACTATTTATTTCTGGAGGGCGCAGAGATAAAATTTCTAAGGGCGATATAGCTGGATTATTTTTTAAGCAAGGTCAATTGGAAAAAGGAGAATTAGGTGTTATTGAACTAAAACAGGAATGTGCTTTTGTTGCCGTTCCTAAATCGAAAGCCAAAAATTTGGTCAATCGATTAGACAATCAGCGCATCAAAAAAAGAAAACTTCGGATTCGAGAAGTTTAATATAGAATAAGATTTAGTGTTTACGCTTTCCGATAGCAATTCGATTTGTTATAGCCAGACTAGAATAAAAAGTTGCCTCCACTGCGGTCGACAGGGAAAGAGGGGTGTACCAAACCAATTGGGAGTTGTCTCCATTTCGGCCGTTAGGAATGCGGATGGTGATTACTGTTTTCTATTTTCCAATTCGAACGACAATAAGGAGTTGAGAATTCTTTTAGGGATCTAATAAAAATTATAGATGAGGAAGAGACATTCAATACGAACTGGATATAAATAGATATGAGAGATTATACTTTCTATGTTTATATTTTATCTAATCTAGGACGGTCTAGCTTTTATATCGGATTCACATCGAGCTTGACAAGACGACTAAGAGAGCATTATTTTAACAGAGGTAAATTCAAAACATTTGCGGGAAGGTACTACTGTTATTACTTGGTGTATTATGAAATATTCCAGTACGTGAATAATGCGATTGCTCGAGAAAAGCAATTAAAGAGATGGAACAGGCAAAAGAAGCTGAATCTAATAAAGTCATACAATCCAAAATTGAACAGATTAAACAAAGAGTTTTTCATTCCGGAAGATTTTACTTAGTAGACAAGAAAGTTGTCTCCACTTCGGTCGACAGGGAAAGCAGGGGTTTGCAAATCCAACTTAGGAGTTTACTCGTCATTGGTCGATAGAGAAAAGTGAGTGATTTAGGTTTTCTATTTTCCAATTCGAGCGACTAAAAGGAGTCGAGAATTCTTTTAGGTTAGGCATTTCTTTAAGGACAGTTCTTATTTCGATGTATAGAGTCAGGACTAAAAAGTTGCCTCCACTGTGGTCGATAGGGAAAGGAGGGGATGTGTATAATGAATTAGAGAGTTTTCTCCACTTAGATCGACAGGGAAATTGTACAAGAATTCATTTCCTTGATTGAAGTTTTAGAATAACTCATTAATTCACATTCCCCGAATGGGGAAGTAAAAAAAGCCCCGCTTCCCAGCGAGGCCGATTGTTAAGGTTAAATACTAATGGATCTTTATATCCTGTATTTAGTTCTTAATCATTGGTGCTCATCATTGAACCTAAATAGGATCTATTGAGCATCGCAATGTTTTCTGTAGATATCTCTTTTGGACACTCTACTTCACATGCTCCTACATTAGAGCAAAAACCGAACCCTTCTTTATCCATTTGAGCAACCATTTTTTGAACTCGTTTTTTATGTTCCACTTTACCTTGAGGCAATTTACCTAAATGGGCAACTTTCGCTGAGGTAAAAAGCATCGCAGAACCATTAGGACAAGCGGCAGCACAAGCACCGCAACCTATACAAGTAGCGGCATCAAAAGCTGCAGAAGCCTCTTCTTTATCAATTGGAATGGCATTACCGTCAGGCGCTTGACCCGTATTTACTGAAATATAACCTCCAGCTTGAATAATGTGATCCAGGGAAGATCTATCGACTACCAAATCTTTAATAATCGGAAAAGCATCTACTCTCCAGGGTTCGATGGCAATGGTATCACCATCTTTAAATTGTCTCATATGCAATTGACATACCGTGGTACCTTTTTGAGGACCGTGAGGACGACCGTTGATTACCATATTACAAGTACCACAGATTCCTTCTCGACAATCATGCTCAAAGGCCACAGGATCTTTTTTCTCTGAGATCAATTTTTCATTGAGCACGTCCATCATTTCTAAAAATGACATATGTTCATCTGCTTCTACATTGTAGCTAACAAAACCTCCTTTGTCAGAATTATTACTTTGTCTCCAAACATTCAACTTAAGCTTCATAGTTTATCTATTTATATGAACGAGTTTTTAGTTCAACATTTTCAAAATTCAATTCTTCTTTGTGTAGAATTGGTTCGTTATCATCCCATTCCCAAGCAGCCACGTAGGTGTAATCCGCGTCATTTCGTTGTGCTTCACCTTCGGTCGATTGGTATTCTTCTCTAAAGTGTCCACCGCATGATTCGTTACGATTAAGTGCATCTAACATCATTACTTCTCCCATTTCTAAGAAATCGGCAACACGACCAGCTTTTTCTAATTCAGGATTATATTCTGTGTCCGAACCTGGTACATATACGTCACGATAAAACTCTTCGCGTAGTTCTCTGATCATTTGTCGACCTTTTTTGAGACCTTCAGCGTTTCGAGACATTCCACAATATTCCCACATGATTTTACCTAGTCTTCGATGGAAAGATTCTACAGATTGATTCCCTTGAGAATTAGCCAATCGAAGAACATTTTCCTTCACCTTTGATTCTGCAGCTTTAAATTCAGGTGCGTCTGTCGTAAACTTAGGTGTTCTAATTTCGTTGCTTAAAAACGTTCCTAATGTATAGGGTATCACAAAATAGCCGTCCGCTAAACCTTGCATTAAGGCTGATGCACCAAGTCTATTAGCACCATGATCTGAGAAGTTGGCTTCACCTAGCGCAAAAAGTCCTGGTATATTGGTTTGTAAATTATAATCTACCCAAAGGCCGCCCATGGTATAATGCACAGCTGGGTATATCTTCATTGGATTTTTATAAGGATTTTCTCCAGTAATCTTTTCGTACATCTCGAATAGATTACCATATTTTTCTTCAACTACTTTTTCTCCCAACTTGGTAATGGTTCCAGCATCTGGATCACTAATTCCTTGTGATATGGCCGCTGATTTACCGTAACGTTGTATTGCTGAAGCAAAATCTAAGAATACAGCAAGTCCTGTTTTAGAAACCCCTTTTCCTTCATCGCAAGCCACTTTGGCAGCACGAGATGCAACATCTCGAGGTACAAGGTTTCCGAATGCAGGATATCTTCTTTCTAAATAATAATCTCTGTCTTCTTCTGCGATATCTAGACCTGTTTTTTCTCCTCTTTGGATAGCTTCGGCATCTGCAATTGTTTTCGGTACCCAAACTCTACCATCATTCCTCAAGGATTCGGACATTAAAGTCAGCTTGGATTGATATTCTCCAGAAACAGGAATACAAGTAGGGTGGATTTGCGTATAACATGGATTAGCCATCAATGCTCCACGTTTAACTGCCCGCCATGCAGCGGTTACATTCGAACCCATTGCATTGGTGGAGAGATAAAATACGTTTCCATATCCTCCGGTAGCTAAAATCACACAATGTGCTGCGTGGCTTTCTATTTTTCCATTTAAAAGATTTCTAGTTACGATACCTCTTGCTTTTCCATCGATTTTAACCACATCCAACATTTCATGGCGATTGTACATTTCTACATTTCCATTTGAAATTTGTCGTGATAATGCTTGGTATGCACCGATCAACAATTGCTGTCCGGTTTGACCTCTGGCATAGAAGGTTCTAGAAACCTGTACTCCTCCAAAAGAACGATTGTGCAACAATCCACCGTACTCTCTAGCAAAAGGAACACCCTGCGCTACACATTGATCAATAATGTCAGCGCTAACTTCAGCAAGACGATGAACATTAGATTCTCGTGATCTGTAGTCACCTCCTTTTATGGTATCATAAAACAATCTCCAAATGCTGTCACCATCATTTTGGTAGTTTTTCGCAGCATTGATTCCTCCTTGTGCAGCAATGCTATGCGCTCTTCTCGGACTATCATGAAAGGTAAAAGCTTTAACATTATAACCCAATTCACCTAAGGTGGCAGCCGCTGATGCTCCAGCCAAGCCAGTTCCTACTACTATTACTTCTAATCGTCGCTTGTTATTCGGAGCGACCAAATTCATTTTAGATTTATAATTGGTCCATTTCTCAGCCAAAGGACCATTAGGTACATTACTATTTAAACTCATCTTTCCTTTATTTAAAATATGACCAAATCGGAATTACGGCATACGCCAATGGAATAATCACAGAAAGGGTAATACCGATTCCATTGATCAAAGGAGTATATTTTTTGTGTCTCAAACCCAAGGTTTGGAATGCTGATGAAAAACCGTGCATCAAATGGAAGGCCAAAGCAAAAAGACCAACCAAGTAGACTGCTACTATCCATAATTCTTGGAATGCTACCGAAACACGTGTATATAAATCTTTGATGGGTTGATCATAACCATCATAAGTCACCATGGCTAAATCATCAGTAAATTTCATTTTATACCAGAAATCTCCCATGTGCACGCATAGAAAGAACAAAATCAATGTTCCTAACAATGCCATGTTTTTAGAAGCCCACGAACCATTTTCATAAGTGCGTACCGCATATTTACTTGCCGATTTACCACCACTTTTCTTTTTGTTCGTGAAGTATATCAATAGGCCTTGCACTGCATGTAGAAGGATAAAGAAGTACAATCCCAAAGAAATTGTTTTGATTAATGGGTTATTGGTCATAAAGTAGGCGTAGGTATTAAAGGCATATCCTCCATCATCAACGAGTAATTGTAAATTTCCAATCAAATGCACAATCACAAAAGAGATGAGGAAAAGTCCAGTAAGACTCATGACCAGCTTTTGTCCGATACTTGAAGTCAATAGATTGATAATCCACTTCATAACTTTCTTTTGGTTTTTCTCAAAAACTTAAAATTAAATAGTTAACAGCAAGATACGTTCCTGAGGTTTGAATCCTGCCTTATTTAGAATTATTCTAATAGAACATAAAATGGCATATTGGACTACATTTGCGCCGTGAAAGCAATGACCCACAATAAGTTTTATAGGTTTTTTCCCAGCATCGAGCTGCCAATTTTGTTAAGCGATGATCTTTTGATTGATTTTTCTAGAAAAAACAAGGCCCTTCCTCCACAAGCTATCGAAGAGTTTATAGTGCCTGTAGAAAAGAATATTGACGAGTTTACCGAATTTATACCCTGTTTTAAATTACCTGATACAGAACTTTTTCATGCCATAGTTTATTGGAAAGGAGGTTTACTGTCAAGAGAATTTGTTTTGGTTAGTTATGACTTAAAAGACAATTTTATTTGTCGTCGGTCCTTAGCGAGTATGATAATCGAAGAAGATATTATCAAAAAATCTGTAGCCCAGATAGAAGAAAATGGAATAATTTCAATTGTAGCCGGGCAGAATGATCAAGATGATGCCGAATACGATCCCAAAAACAGCAAAGTTTATCGTTTAGAAATACAAGATGATGGACAGGTGATTTTTGCGAATAAGGAAAATAATTGATTTTGGATTACCAGATGTAAGACTATTAGACTATTAGACTATTAGACTATTAGAAGTAAGAAGTAAGAAGTAAGAAGTAAGAAGTAGGAAGTAAGAAGTAGGAAGTAGGAAGTAGGAAGTAGGAAGTAGGAAGTAGGAAGTAGGAAGTAGGAAGTA
>JAHDHU010000002.1:0-60539 GCA_020631135.1 Saprospiraceae bacterium
TTTTCCAATTTCAAAACCCCTCTTGGACATACTGCAGAGCAAACCCCACAACCAACGCATGACGCACGGACAATATCCTGTCCTCTTTGAGCATATGCACGTACGTCTATTCCCATTTCGCAGTAGGTAGAGCAGTTGCCGCAAGAGATGCATTGACCGCCGTTTGTAGTGATTCTAAATCTAGAAAAGAACTTTTGTTGAATTCCTAAAATCGCTGCCATTGGACACCCAAATCTGCACCATACTCTAGAACCTAAAATCGGATAAAATCCGGTGCCTACGACACCTGAAAAAGCAGCTCCAATTAAAAAACCATATAATGATTGAATGGATCCAGTTTGGAGCCCCAATAGAGTTTGTGAGCCACTAAATCTAGAGTAAAGAACATAAGTGGTCATGATTACTGCGAAAACGAGTACTAAATGAATACTCCAGCGCTCAAATTTCCACGCTTTCAATGATTTATCCGAAAGATGTCGATATGAGTCACCTGCTGTTTCTGCGAGACCGCCACAACCACAAACCCACGAACAATACCATCTTTTACCATAGAAATAGGTAAGTATTGGAGAGATTACAAGGATCATTAATAGACCACTAATTAGCATGATCATTCCAACAGAACCGGCATTTAAAAAATTACTGATGTTCCAATCATAAAAGAAATAGTAATTAAGCGGCCACATATTTTTAAAATCATAGTAAGGATAATTTAAACCTTGCATGATTTCTGGTATTAAAAAAGCAAAGCCCAATTGGAAAAACATTACCGAAATGGTTCTTAAAACTTGATACTTGTTATGCCGGTATTTCCATATAAATCGTACGCCAAAAGCCATTATTGCGACGGTATACAGCGTTCCATAAACGAACCATTCACTAGCAGCTTGACTTTTAAAAAATTGAGATAATGGATCAAACAAAGCGATCAGTCCGGTATTCCCGGCTTGATTTAATCCCAGCAATTGAGGATACCAATACAATAAAATATAGAATCCTGTTAAGATGATTGCCGACAACCAACCGACTAAACCACGGCTTTTTGCACTACTAAACCAGATGCCGTCATTATGAATACCTTCTGGCTTTAATCGATGACTATGATACGCATACCAAATTATTCCAATTGAGATGAGCGACAGACTAACTGTTAAAACTAAAAAGGATGGACCTAAGTTTAGATTTAGGATTTGGACAAAAAGCATCAAAAGTCCAACGCCTCCCAAGGCGGCAGCAATCTTTTGTTGTATATCTAGTTGGTTTATTCCAGCCTCGGTCAAGGCCATACTATGATTTACTTGATCACTCATGACTTAAGATTTTAAAAATTTGAAAACACGGTTTAAGCCCTTTTTTGGATTTAATCGGATGTTAGAATTAGATTGAGCGTTATAAGTTTTCACCAAATCGGATTCGTATTGCTCAAAAAATTCAGGGTCAAAATTGGCAAGAGAAAGATTTTGTAATACCGTTTCTATTTTACTTTTATCCTTGAGCCATTTTTCACAAACTTCATGGCGATATCTAATACCCATTAAATTAAAACCCGTAACGTGCTTTTCGGAGGTATTATAATTTATTCTGATACTAAGGTTTTTTTCAGCATGTTGCCAATACAAACTAGAAATACCTTCTTTAGGTTGATTTGGAACATCTCCATAAACTTGATATTCGATATCCAAAAATTTTGCTGAGTTAAACCAAATTCCTGGATCATACTTTATTGGCTTTCCGCAAATATTGTAAGCTGCGGTTTCTCCCATCATACGGCCAGTATACCAAACTGCTTCGATAGGTCTTCTTCCCTCATTTGGGTTTTTTATTTCTGCACAGTCGCCGATGGCATAAATATTATTAATATTGGTTTGAAGAAAATCGTTTACTAAAATACCTCGATTGGTCTCTATTTGAGAATCTTTGAGCCAAGCAATATTAGGACTTACCCCGGCCGTAAGGCCTACAAATTGACATTCGATGGATTCACCGGTTTCTTTAATTTTTACTCCATTGGCTTTTCCATTTCCATCGTCAACAATTGAGTCCAAATTAACACCTAATCTTAAGTCTATGTGATGGTCGCTAATGTGTTTTGAAATCATTTCAGACTCTTCTTCTGGAAGCACATTATTCCAGTAATTAGATTCTCTGACGAGCATTGTAACATCGATATTTCGGGATCGAAACATCTCTGCCATCTCTATCCCTATAAGCCCACCACCTACTATCACAGCTTTTTTCAAACCAGGGCTGTATTTTTCCATATATTCTAAATCTTGCAAATGATACAAACCACCCACTCGATCTAGATTTTGACCGGGCCATCCAAATTTATTTGGTTTAGAGCCTAAAGCCAAGATTAAATTGTCATATTGGATTTCTTCATTTGACTGTAGTCGAATGGCATTCGCCGAATGGCGTATTTCGATGACCTTATCTTCTTTAAGATCAATCCGATTTTTTTCCCAAAACCAATTTTCGTAGGGTTTTATGTCTTCAAAACGCATGTGTCCCATATAGACATACATCAAAGCTGTTCTAGAGAAAAAGTGTTTAGTTTCTGATGAAATAATGGTGATTTTATGTTCGCTTAGCTTTCTTAACCATTTAGCAGCAGTCACACCACTTATTCCATTTCCTACGATTACAGTATGCATTGCTTGAATTTATACAATTTTGAGCAAAGAACTTCTAAGTAATTTGTCAACACCTGTAAAATGAAAACAAGTATTTCTTAAATGTCCTGAGAATGACTATTATCTTTTTGTTTTTGTCATGGAATTGTAATTATATAATTATCTTAAACTTTTATTCTAAACAGAAAATAATAAGTTAACATGAAAAAATTTTTACTCTTGATTTGTGTGATGGCATGTGCAGGCATGGCTTTTTCACAAACTCAATATTATTCTCAAGATTTTGAAGCTGGCTTACCAACAGATTGGTCATCTGAAGACCAGTGGGCGCATGGTAATAACGCGTCTTTGTCAAGTCAATATTTGGCTTATGATGGGAATGCAACAAACTTTATGGCTTTCAATGATGACGGTGCTGGTAATGGTCATACGGGAGGTGGAAGTTTACAGTCAGCCATGATTGATTTGACTGCAGTAAGCGCTCCGTTATTCTTAGAAATGAATGTATTTTTTGCAAATGGAGATTATGGTGGTGCGGATGAAACATTTAAAGTTCAAGTTTCTACTGATGGTTCGACATGGACTGAAATCGCAGATTTTGGTGGTTTAGCATGGAGTACGGAGTTGGTTGTTTTTGATGATTATGCTGGTCAAAATGTGTGGTTAAGATTTGATTATGACGATGGTGCTGCTTGGAATTTTGGATGTGCTATCGACGATATAATTATCGCTGACGAACCAATCAATGCAGTAAGAAGAGACTATACTGTTACTGCAGATGGTGGATCTCAGTTTACTCAGTGTGCACCAAATGTTGATTACACAGTAGATGGATTGGTTTTAAATAGAGGTTTTGAGGCGATTACTTCTTTTGATGTAAATGTTTCGACAGGAGGTTCAGTGGTTTCGACTACTACTTTCGATAATGTAAATATTGAGAAAAATGGAGCGTATCGTTACCAGTTACCAGAAAAATTAAATACTGGAGAAGCTTTTGCAATTTATGAGGTTTCAATATCAAATGTAAATGGTGAAACTGACGAAGATGAGGTGACAGCTGATAATACGGTAAATGTAACATTTAACCCTCAAATGAACTTACACCCAGAGCAGGCTGTCGTAGTTGAAGAAGCAACTGGAACATGGTGTACTTGGTGTCCTAGAGGAACTGTTTACATAGGTGAAATGTCAAAACGTTTTCCTAAAAACTTTGTGGGTATAGCAGTGCACAATGGTGATCCGATGGTTTTAGATGAGTATGATTCTGCAATTACCTCTTTCCCAGGATTTCAAGGATTCCCTTCTGTAGTTTACAATAGAGAGAGTATCCAAGATCCAGCGGACATAGTAACTCCTACTATATCTGATGCATCTGCAACTCCTGTTGCTACCATTCAAGTGGGTGCAGAGGAAGATGGATCTACTTTGAGTACTTCAGTTAAAGTGACCTTTAACCAAGCAGTTTCTGCTAATCATAATGTAGTAGTAATTTTGACAGAAGATGGTTTAACTGGTCCTGCTGCTGATGGTTGGAATCAAGTTTCTGGGGCTTATTCTGGTGGTGGAAATGGTCCAATGGGTGGATTTGAATACCTACCTGGTTCAGTTCCTTCTGAATGGTGGCCATATGATCACGTAGGAAGAGCACTTATAGGCGGATATGATGGTTTAAACGAAATTGTGGGAGATTTTGAAGCTGGTTCAAGTCCAAGTGTATTCATGCCTGATTTTACGCTTCCTGCGGACTGGAATAAAGAAAAATTACATGTTATCGCAGTGCTTACAGATGCTTCTGGTCAAGTAGTTAATGCGGTTTCTGGATCTTACCAAGATGCAATTGATGCTGGTAGTGTAACGGATACAGAAGAGTTATTAGACCAAAGCTTTGCAAGTGTGTATCCGAACCCAGCTGATGACCTTACTGTAATTAGTATGGATATTGAAAAACCTTCTCAAGTGAGTGTTGAGCTTCTTGATAATTTAGGAAGAGTCGTTGCTACTCAAAATTATGGTGAGCTTTCAGGAAGAAATCAAGTTACTTTAGATGTTTCTGCAGTAAATGCTGGAATGTATCTGATGAATATTAGAGTTGATAATCAATTGGTATCTAAGAAGATCTCAATTTTGTAATCAAAGATTCTAACAGAATAATAAAAAAGCCTCGACGGTAAACGTCGGGGTTTTTTTTGTCTGGCAACGACATATTTCTTTAAATATTGTTTTTGCTAACAGATTATTAACGATTTCCCCCATCTTTTCAGGTCGATTCTTCGTATATTTATCAAACAAATGTTTTAATTATGGTTAGAAAACTACTTAATCTAAGCTTATTACTCGTTATTTCATTGGGCTTAAATGCACAAGTGATGACATCTAATCCTGCAGAACCTGCTGGCCAAACAGATGCCTGTGAAAAGGTTACAATACCTCTTACAATTAGAAATGTAAGTTCTAATGATTTGAATGCCTTATGGAAGGTCGAAAGAGTTGATATGGAAGAAGAATGGACATTAACTATTTGTGATGCTGTGACTTGCTATGCAGAAGGTAAAGAATTTATTGATGAACCAGGTCAAGCAAATAACTTTTTGGCAGGTCAAGCAATTGATACATACAGTTTTAAGATAGATCCTAACGATATAGAAGGTGTGGGAGATTTCGATTTCGTTATGTTTAACGTGGATGATCCAAATGAGGAGTATATTAGAATCCCATTTGTAGTGACAGTGCAAAATTGTACTTCTGCTGTTCATGACATTAATGTTGTTAACAAAATCAACATTTACCCAAATCCAACTACGGATATGTTTAATGTTGCCAATAATGAGATCGTTGAATCTGTAGTAGTATATAACATAGTTGGAAAAGAAGTGAAGAGCTTTGGAAAAAATGTTAACGGAAATTATGACGTTTCTAATCTAAGTAATGGAATGTATCTTGTTAGAATGTTTGATGTCGATGGAGATATGATTAAAGTTTCTAGATTAAGTAAGAAATAGTCTTATATACATAAGTAATAAAAAAGGCGAATCAAATTTTTGATTCGCCTTTTTTGTTTTGGATCTTTTATAAATTAATCGGCAGGATATTCCACACCGTTTCTAGCGGTTTCCCATATTCGAATTTTTATATCGATGTTGTCATCTATTCTTGCTCTTAACAATTCATAAATTATATAAGCAAAATTTTCGGTGGTTGGATTCAATGATTTAAATTCTTCAGTATCGAGATTTAGATTTTTATGATCAAATCGATCCTCAATTTCTTCTTTAATTATTTCTTTTAGATCTTTCAAATCCATAAGATACCCTGTAATAGGGTTAATTTCTCCGGTTAACTTGACTTCTAAGTCATAATTATGTCCATGAAAGTTGGGACTATTACATAATCCGAATACTGTTTTATTTTTCTCATCTGACCATTCATTGATGTGCAAACGATGACAAGCATTAAAGTGGGCTTTCCTAATTATTGATACTCTCATATTGATTTAAACAAACTACAAAGTCTAAGGTTCTATTTAAGGTGTTTTCTTTAACTATCTTTGATACAAAGGTAAAACTTGAAAAGCAGAGAGTCTATAATATCTGATATTCATAATCAAATAGAGTCGGAACGCATACCGCACGCCACTTTATTTATTGGAAAGATGGGGTACGGAACATTGGATGTTGCCTTAAATTTTGCGCAATCATTGCTTTGTAAAAACAAAGTTAATGGTGCCTATTGTGGTAATTGTAATTCCTGTCATAAAACAAGTAAGTCTATTCACCCTGATTTGCACTTTGCTTTTCCAGTTATAAAGCACGAGAAAAAGAAAAGAGAGGATACCACTAGCAAAGATTTTTTAGCAGAATGGAGAGAAATCTTGGCAGAATCTCGATATTTCGATCAAACGGATTGGGCAAACAAATTAAATGCAGAAAACAAAAAACTCAATATCAATACCACAGAATGTAATGAGATAATAAAAAAACTCTCATTAAAGTCATTTGAAGGTGGAAAAAAAGTGCTTCTTATTTACCTCGCAGAGTACCTCGCTAAAGAAGGTAATCGTTTATTGAAAATTATAGAAGAACCGCCTTCTGATACATACATAATCTTAGTTGCTGAAGATCAACAAAAGATGCTAAACACCATTTTGTCTAGATGTCAGATTATAAATACTAGGCCTTTTACAGATGAAGAATTGTTGCTTTTATCTGAAGAAGGACAAATGGGTACTGCTTTCACAGAAGAAGGTCTGTTTATTGCCAATGGAGATTTAAACCGACTCATAAATCTGGGAAGCTCAGTGGAAGGCCAAGATCATTCTTCCCAAGTATTAAATTGGTTGCGTTATTGTTATGCCCTTAATAGTCAATCACGACATTTGATAGACTGGATCGAACAGTTTGCAAAGCTGTCCAAAAATGCACAAAATAATTTTTTAGAATACTTTTTACACTTTTTAAGAGAGTATCAGTTGTACTTATTTACAAATCAGGAAAAACTAAGATTGAAAAAGTCCGAACTTGAGCTTGTCGAAAAGATGAAAAAGATATTAGATGCAGAAAAATTAGATAAATTATCACAAATATGTAATACTTTGTATTACAATTTAGGTAGAAACGTAAATTCCAAAATTGAGATGATGAATGCAAGTATTGAAATTCATAATTTGCTGCATCGAAAACTCGTTTTGTCTTAATATATAAATACTGAATAATGGGATGCGGAAGTTGTAGCACAACTAAAAATGGTGTGCCTCAGGGTTGCGGAAATAAAGGGCATTGTAGCTCAGGTTCTTGCAACAAAAAAAATACATATGATTGGTTTACCGATCTGGATCTAAATGACCCTATGCATTTCAAGTATGTTGAAGTGAGTTTTAAAAAAGGGGCCAATAAGTCTTTTTATATAAATGAGAATCCAGTAGACTTTATCACTGGCGATCTCGTAGTGGTCGAAGCGAAAGGTGGCTATGACGTTGGACGCATTAGCTTATCCGGCGAGTTGGTCAGGGCTCAGATGAAAAAGAAAAGAGTAGATACTACGGTAGTTCAAGAAAAAATCGTCCGAATAGCAAACCATAGAGATATCGAAAAGCTCGAAGAGGGTCGAAAGTTAGAGAGAGATACTATGATTAGAGGTAGAGCGATTGCTCGCACTTTGAATATAGAAATGAAACTCGGTGATGTTATTTATAGAGGAGATAAAAGAAAAGCCACCTTTTATTACACAGCAAATGGCCGAATAGATTTTCGCGAGTTAGTAAGAAATTATGCTAAAGAATTTAAGGTTAAAGTGGAGATGCGACAAATTGGAGCAAGACAAGAATCTGCTTTAATAGGTGGAGTAGGAGCCTGTGGACGTGAACTTTGTTGTTCGACTTGGTTGTCTGATTTTCAATCTGTTTCAACTTCAGCGGCACGATACCAAAATATTTCTATTAATCAATCCAAATTGTCTGGGCAATGCGGAAGATTAAAGTGCTGTCTCAATTACGAATTAGACACATATATGGACGCTTTAGAAGATTTTCCTAAGAAGGCGGATTATATTCATACCGAAGTTGGTAAAGCACAACTGATTAAGATTGACATCTTTAAAAGATTGATGTACTATTCTTACATTTTAGAAAGAGGCAGGTCACCAATTGTCGCATTGCCTGTCAATAGAGTAAAAGAAATTATTCGTCTTAACAAACAAGGAGACAAACCACATGAAATGGTCGATAGAGATGATTACGGTGAAATGATAGAAGAGGAAATTACATTTGCTGCGGATGAAATGAATGAGGTTATTGAATTGCCAAATGTCAAAAAAAGAGGGAAGGGAAATCGTAATCAAGGTAAGAATTCTAAGGGTCAATCAAGATCTAATAGAAGTAGAAATTCACGCAACAAAAACCAAAGTAAATCATCTGGGAAGAATTCCAATGGAAAGGGTAATTACCGAAAGAAAAAAAGTAGTGGTCCCAAATCTGGAAACGTCTCCAATTCTAATAACAAACAGAACAAGAAAGATAAATGAAATTTGATATAGCTGTGATAGGTTCAGGTCCTGGAGGATATGTATGCGCCATTAGGGCAGCGCAACTAGGATTTAAAGTTGCCATTATTGAGCGATATAGCACACTTGGAGGTACGTGTCTCAATGTTGGATGTATTCCATCAAAGGCTTTATTAGACTCTTCCGAACATTTTCATAATGCGCAGGCAAATTTTTCCGAACACGGAATAGGAGTAGGATCGTTAAAATTAGATCTGAAACAAATGATTAAGCGCAAGGCAGATGTCGTTTCGCAAACATGTGCAGGGGTAGAGTTTTTGATGAAGAAAAACAAAATCGAAGTTTTTCATGGTCATGGTTCTTTTGTAGATAAAAGAACGATTAAGATTTCCAATTCAGATGGTGACAAAACAATCGAAGCGGATAAAATTGTAATTGCCACTGGTTCAAAGCCAATAACTCCAGCTAGCTTTAATTACGATAAAAAAAGAGTGATTACCTCCACAGAAGCTTTGCTCATCGATAAGCTTCCAAAGAGAATGGTTGTTGTTGGCGGAGGTGTAATCGGATTGGAACTCGGAAGTGTATTTGCTAGGTTAGGTACTGAAGTAG
Source organism: Saprospiraceae bacterium (assembly GCA_020631135.1). GTDB lineage: Bacteria > Bacteroidota > Bacteroidia > Chitinophagales > Saprospiraceae > JAHDHU01. The sequence goes on from JAHDHU010000002.1 coordinate 9,240, forward strand.
AAGTAGTTGAATTTCAAGATAAGCTCCTTGGCACGATGGATAAAGACCTTGCAAGAGAGCTTCAAAAATCATTAAAGAAACTTGGAATCAAATTTCATTTAAAACATTCCGTGACTACGGTGAAAGCAACGAAGAACTCAGTAGATGTAGAAGTGCAAAAAAGAGATTCTGAGGATAAATTTTCTATCAAGGCCGATTATTGTTTGATTTCAATCGGAAGGAGACCTTACACAGATAATCTAGGTCTTGAAAATATCGGTGTCCAACTCGACGAAAGAGGTAGAATAGTCGTAAACCATAATTTGGAAACTAATGAAGCTGGGATATTTGCTATTGGAGATGTTGTGGTTGGTGCAATGTTGGCGCATAAAGCTGAAGAAGAAGGTGTTTTTGTTGCCGAATATTTAGCGGGACAAAAACCACATGTAGATCATAACTTGATCCCGGGTGTTGTGTATACTTGGCCAGAAGTCGCTGCCGTAGGCAAGACTGAACAAGAGTTGAAAGAGGCAGGAGTAGAGTATAAAGTTGGTAAATTTCCCTTCAAGGCATTGGGTAGGGCGAGAGCTAGTATGGATACTGCAGGTTTTGTGAAGGTTTTGTCTGACAAAAAAACCGATGAACTTTTAGGTGTTCACATGATAGGTGCTAGGGTGGCCGATATTATTATGGAAGCAGTTAGTTTGATGGAGTTTCGTGCTTCAGCAGAGGACATGGCTCGAATTTGTCATCCGCATCCAACCTATACTGAGGCCGTCAAAGAGGCTGCATTGGCTGCAACGGATAATCGACCCTTACATATTTAATTTATAACGAGGACAATTTCTCCTTTTATAGAATTTCTTGATGCCAATTCATCAATCACATTTTGAATTGGACCTCGAAGTACTTCTTCGTGAAGCTTCGTAAGCTCTCGACATACAGCGACTTGTTTATGGTCACCTAAATGCTCCTTAATCTGATTTAAACATTTTACGATACGATGTGGGGATTCGTATAAGACTATGGTACAATCCATTTTAGCCAAATATTTTAATCTAGTCTGCCTTCCTTTCTTTTGGGGTAGGAAGCCTTCAAAGTAGAAACGATCACAAGGAAAACCACTCATCACCAATGCTGGAATGGCGGCATTGGGACCCGGTAGACAACTTACTTTAATATCATTTTCGTAACAAGCCCTAACCAATAAAAAACCAGGATCAGATAAACCTGGCGTGCCTGCGTCCGAAATTTGAGCAATATTTTGCCCTTCTTTCAAAACGTTTATCCATTTTTCTAATTGACTATGTTCATTGTGTGCATGAAACGAAAAAGTTCGGGTTTCTATTCCGAAATGTTTAAGTAGCTTGCCACTTACCCTGGTATCTTCGCACAACACGACTTCGACCTCTTTTAATATTTCTACAGCACGAAAAGTAATATCTTTTAAATTGCCAATTGGAGTAGGAACTAGATAAAGCATCCTAATTTAGCTTGGAGAAACGCTATACTCGTAACTTTCCATGATCATATTGGCTAATAATTTTTTACACGCGGTCTCAACTTTTTGTTTGGCCTCACTTTCATTATCGGCTTCCAACTCAATGGAAATATGTTTGCCTATTCTTACATCCAAGACTCCGTGGATATCAACATTTTTCATGTTGTTTGCAACTGTTTTTCCCTGAGGATCTAACAGTTCTTTTTTCGGCATAATATTGATTTTAGCGGCGTATTTCATGTATATATTTTGAAGAATGCAAAAATATGAATCGTTTTTGTAATGTATTGGTATTATACCAAAGAATAACGAGACAATTGCTTTAAATAAAAGTCCCTTCAGAAAATTATATTCTCTTTAATTTCGTTGTACAATAGGCTAAGTTTGTATTATGAAGCGATTATTTCTTCTTTCTACATTGCTGTTTCTATCAGTAATGTCTATTGCCCAACCTACCAATTCGAGTTGTGCAACGGCAATCGAAATTTTAGATCCGATTGATTATTGCTCCAGTTTTGGAGAGTTTAATAATTTCAATGCTGGTCCAGGTAATCCCGCAGTTGGCGCAGCGACTTGTTGGAATAATTCGAGCAATGATGTTTGGTTTCGAGTCACCGCATTCGCGAATGCTTTAAATATTACAGTCTCAGGAAATGCCAATGGATCAATGGCGGGAGGTTCTTTAGTGCAGCCAGAAGTAGCTTTATATGAGGATGATGGATGTGTATCATTTAGTGAATTAAAATGTGATTCGGATGATACCAATGGAGGTGCTGCTAACATTTTTAGAGGTGGTTTAACGATCGGTCAATCTTATTTAATTCGTGTTGATTCTCGAGCTGGAGTTACTGGAACTTTTACCCTTTGTATTAAGAATTTTAATCCGCCAGTTGAGCCAGGCCAAGATTGTATAACCAATGCTTTGCTTTGCGATAAATCTCCATTCATTGTTCAAGCCATTTCAGGAGGTGGTTCTAATACTAATGAGTTTGACGGAATACCATGTGGATTTGATGAACAAGGTAATCCTGTAGGTTTGACAGAGCAACAAACAACATGGTTTTCTTGGACCTGTGATCAAGCAGGTAGTTTAAGTTTTATTTTGGATCCCATTATTCCAGGTGATGATATCGATTGGGCCTTATTCGAATTGCCAAATGGTTTGGGTGATTGTACGGTCAAGACACACTTGAGATGTGCATTCAATAGTCCTAATAATGCCAATGGTGGCACCTTGGATTGTGGAGACCTTACGGGAATGCAGGATTCTTCGAATGATACCTACGAAGACTTTAATTGTGAATCCAATGAAGATGGTTTTGTCCAATCTATTAATATGACATCCGGCACATCATATTTGTTAGGCATAAATAATTTTACTGAGAGTGGAGTTGGTTTCGAAATAGAGTTTGGAGGATCAGGAACTTTTAGAGGACCCGATGCTGACTTTATGATCGATCCTTTGGAAGGCCTAAGATGTGATACCTTTTTTACGGTTACGGACTTAACTACTTTTGATCCCAATCTCGGAAATATTGTATCATGGGAATGGAATTTTGGTGAAATGGCAAATCCTCCGACTGCTTCTGGTCAAGGGCCATGGCAAGTGGAGTACAATGGCTTTGGGGATAAGTTTATCACACTAACTGTAGAAACTGATCAAGGATGTATTTTAACGGAGGTCTTGCCTCTATTTGCAGAACCTTGTTGTGATGACTTGACGGATATAGAGATTGATATAGTAGATTTACAAAACTTGGTTTGTGCAACTGTACCTGATGGTTCTGTAACCGTTCAAGGTGCCAATGGATCACCAGATTATGAATATGCAATCGATGGGGGAACATTCAACCCGAATCCATTTTTTGGAAATTTAGATGCTGGTTCATATCAAATAAATATTCAAGATATAAAAGGATGTACTGATTCTATTGATGTTGTGATTACCTCACCTCCACCGATAGTCGTTGACGCTGGACCGGATCAAACTGTTGAGTTATGTAGAGAATCTCAACTTGTTGGTTTATATAGTCCTATGAATGCTACAGACTCTATTGTGTGGAACGCACAAGATACTAGTGACAATTTTTCATTGGAATGTCAAGATTGTTTAGATCCTATTGTTGTAGCTCCGGGAGAAACCACTTATATATTGACAGTTGTAGACGAAGTAGGGTGTTCCGCTTCGGATGAAGTCACCATTTTCGTTGATGCTGAATATTTGATTTATGGCCCAAATGCCTTTTCACCGAATGGTGATGGCTTACATGACAGATACACCATTTATGGAGGTCCCGCTGCATTAATGGCTACTGAATTTTACATCTATGATCGATGGGGTGAATTGATATTTTTTAGAGAAGATATGCCCTTAAATGATGACTTAGTCGGATGGGACGGAAGATTTAAAAATTCTGATTTGAGTAATCAGGTGATGACTTGGTATGCAAAGGTCTTGTTTTGTGATAATGAAGGCCCTGACGATACCCAAAATTTCCACGGATCATTTACGATAGTAAGATAATGATCAGATCATTCATCTTCTTTGTACTAATACTAAGTTACTCTTGTTCCAATGACATTGAAGCGGTCAATGCGCTTTTGGATAAAGAAGAAATTAAATCTGAAACTGCCGAAAATATTAGTTTGATTTATAGTGATTCTGCTATAGTGAAAATGAAAATTGAAGCACCTATTCTGAAAAGACAAATCGATCAATACAAGGTGACTGAAATTTTTGAGGATGGAATCAATGCAGAGTTTTATGGACCCAATGGTCAAATTTCAGGATGGTTGGATTCGCGATATGCGATTCGCAAAGAAAAAGAAAAACAAATTCTGGTAAGAGATTCGGTTGTACTTTGGAACGCTAAAAAAGAAAAACTGGAAACCTCTGAATTGATTTGGGATGAAGATTTAGAGATTTTAACTACCAATAAATTTGTCAGGATTTCTCAACCAGAAAAAGGCGATACTAGTTACGGTTGGGGGTTTGAAACTAACGCTGACTTTACACGATTTGAAATAAAGAATAAATTTTCTTCCAAAATGAGTGCGGAAGAATTATCTTCTGCATTGGGACAGAATAATTCTGATCCGGAAAGAACCAACGAAACTCAATGATACTATTATTAGGCATAATTATCTTCCTTCTCCTCTCTGCATTTTTTTCTGGATCTGAAATTGCTTTCGTTTCTTCCAATAAGTTGGGTATTGAAGTATTGAAAGAAAAAGGAACGAGAAAATCTAAAATCATTTCTTCTCTATATGATCGCCCTCAAAAATTTTTAGGAACTACTCTAGTCGGTAACAATATCGCTCTGGTTGTCTTTACTTTTTTAATGACTAAGTTTTTAGCGCCCTTGTTTTCTGGCTTTAGTGCAGATTCTCCTTTGGTTTTGTTTTTAAATACGCTTTTGATTACAGTGGTGATTTTGATTTTAGGTGAATTTTTGCCAAAAACCTTTTCGCGAATCTATTCTACAAGTTTCTTATACCAAGCTGCGTATCCACTAAAATTTTTCCAGTGGCTTTTGAGTTTCCCAACATGGATTATGACACTGCTTTCAGGTTTTATAATAAAATACATTTTTAGAGCACCTGCCGAAAAAGTTTCTCCAGATTTGACAATGGTTGATTTGCAGCATTACTTGGAAGATGAAATTTCTGAAGAGGATGAAAATATTGATAAAGAAATTTTGACCAAAGCAATGAACCTAGGTCAATTAAAGGTTCGGGACTGTATGGTCCCTAGGACTGAAATTGCGCATGTAGATGTTTCTGCTAGTATAGATGAACTAATTTCAGAATTTAAATTAAGTAAGCATTCGCGAATTATTGTTGTCGAAGGGGATGTCGAAAATGTGATCGGGTATGTACATCACCAACAATTGATAGAGAATCCAAAGAATTTAAAGAAAATGGTTTTGATGCTTCCTTATGTTCCAGAAGCCATGAATATTCAGCTTTTGCTCAATAAATTTATTGCAGATAAAACCAACATGGCTTGCGTCGTTGATGAGTATGGAGGTACTGCTGGAATTATTACACTAGAAGATATTCTTGAAGAAATATTTGGAGAGATAGAAGACGAACATGATGTCGAGGAAGAAGAGGATGTGCAAATTTCAGAAACTGAATTTAGGTTCAATGGTAGAGTAGAATTGGATGCCATCAATGAAAAATATGAAAATATAAACATTCCAGAAGGAGACTATCACACACTTTCAGGATATATTGTGATGACTTCTGGGACCATTCCTGAGCAAGACACAGAGATAGAATTGGATGGCATTAAATTTATATTGGAACGAGTAAGTGAAAAGAAAATCGAACAAATCAAACTTGTTATTCTTCCCGAAGATGAAGCACTTAAAGACTAGTATCGTTTTTTATTGTTTCTTGTTTTTGATTTCTTGCCATAATCGAAATAAGCTGGATAAACATGAAGGATTTCATTCAAATGGAAATCTGTCATTTTCTTATTATACCCAAGATGATAAACGTGAAGGTCAGTACCAAGAATTTTATCCTAACGGAAAGCTTCAAATTCAAAGAGAGTACCTTCAAGATACAGTAATTGCCGAAAAAATTTTAGATATCAATGGTAAGGTGTTGGTTAATTACAGAATTCGAAATGGGGAATATTATGGAATCTTAGGTTCATCTTCTTGTTTCAATGTTTTTTCTGAAGACAAATCTGAAATTGTAAATGAAGAAGAGTAGGATATTTTTTCTTTTGAGTATTCTTTTAGTGCTCTCTTGTTCCACAACTCCGGTAGATAATGTTGAACTTCCTTTTTTTAGAACTGCGCAACTTGAACCAGAATGGATTAATAGATCTTCGAGCGAATACGAACAAATCCATACCATCGCTGAATTCAGTTTTTTAGATCAAGAAGGTAGGGTAGTTAATAAGGAAACTTTCGCTGAAAAGATTTTCATTGCCAACTTTTTTTTCACCATTTGTCCGGGTATTTGTCCAGTGATGACTGAAAATTTAATTGCTTTGGAAAAAGACCTAAAAAAAAGAGATGACTTATTAATTATTTCTCATACAGTTACACCGTGGATCGATTCTGTCGCACAATTAAAAAAATACGCAGAAGAGATGGGTGTTAATTCTAGCAAGCATTTTTTGGTAACAGGCAATCAAGAAGAGATATATGAACTAGCGCGAAAATCTTACTTTGCAGAAAAAGAAATAGGTTTTGAAAAGGATGTAGATGATTTTCTTCATTCCGAAAATCTTTTCTTGATCGATAAACAATTTAGAATTCGCGGAATTTATAATGGCACATCTCAAGAAGACATAAAAAGGCTAAAAAAGCACATTTCTAGATTAAAATGAACATATTAAGATTTTTATTATATTAAAAATATATTTAATATATTTGTGATTGATTTAGGACTTCTTCCTTTAATCAACTTACACACAAACCCTTATTGTCAGCCTAGCTTGTCATAGTACCTAATCATCGATGCGTTGTGTCGATGAAAACTACAATTTGGTAACTATGAAGACTCCAGGAAGAGAAGCGATCGGGCTTTTCCAGAAAACCACTCTTTGTGTTTGGGCAATTATATTGTCTATACTTTTTGTTTCAGAATCATATGCTCACGGCACCCAGACAGCCTATTGTATCACAAATTCTGGAAAAATCCGTGTGTGGATAGAGCATTGGCACGGAAATATTAGTCCGGGTAATGTTACAAATGCATTGGTTTCCATTAATGTCACAGATAATTCAACAGGCTTAACTACTAATTTTCAAAGTATTCCAGATGGTGTCGTTTGGGACACTACGATTGGCAATCTACCAGATTGTAAAGGATCCATGAATGTCCTTTCAACCTGTCCAGGTAGATCCAATGTGTATAATGATTGGGTATATTGGGATTTTGTGCCTCCTTCTTGCTTTGTGAGTTTGACCATCGAAATTGTCGAAGTCATTGGTTCTCAATCATGGTATTTTGACGAAGCTTGTACAGCGTTATATCCTGTGAATTTTACAGATAGTTTTATCGATTGTGTTCCACCTCAAATTACTTGCCCAACTGATCAGATAGTGGAAGTAAACGCCACTGGTTGTGGCGCTAATGTAACAGGTGGATTTGAGCCTACAATACTATTTGACGATTGTACTCCGACACCGGATATTATTTTGGCATACACCGTAACGGGTGCAACTACTGCATCTGGTAATGGTCCTGCAAATATTTTCTTTAATAAAGGGGTTTCAGTTGTCACTTATAGTGCAACAGATGCCGTACCATCAACTTCCACCTGTAGCTTTACAGTTACTGTTGAGGATAATAACGGTCCAAGTTTAACTTGTCCAAATACTTTAAATATAGAATGTAATCAAAGTGGAAAAGGTGCAATAATTGCCGATTGGTTAAATCAAGTCAGCGCCACTGATTTATGCGGTGTTTCTATGATTAGCAATAATTATGATCCTGATGGATTCGCCGGAGTTGACCAATCTGCAAAGTTTAATTCTTATGGAAATAACTCTGCCCTGACTTTATATGGTAATATGGCATTCGCCAATGTTGATAAGTCTTTATTTTATAAGTCTATGTTGGAATGTTCTGAATCTCTCGAATTTTCAATTCAAGAGATGAGCGGATCTAATCTTTTTGATTATTTGGTTAAACTCAGGGTTGAAAAGAATAAAATTGAATTAGAAGATTATAATAATATATTATTTCTTGATTCTAAAGACAGAATAATTCCATTTTGGATCGAATCTCAAAACGAAGAATCCATAGACTTTTGGCTTAAGATTCCCGAAATTCTAGCAAGCGAGAAGTCCAAATTTTTCTTAAAATATGGCAATTGCCAAGGAATACAATTCAATTATGACAATTTGTTCAATGATGAAATTACTCCCGCAACGGCTTCATTAGCACAAGCCAAACCTGTTGTCATTGGATATGGTATTTCTAATTTACCTTTTTTAAACGACGCTGTTCAAAATGATGATGAAGGAACCATTGCAAATAAAATGATGGATTGTAATTGTACGGCTTCTCAAGGTTCGCAATCATTTGCCATTAATGCTATTCAGAATGCTGAAGACGATGTTAGTTTTTACCAATATGGTACACCTAATGGTGCTTCAGCCAATACTGGATTAGAAATGAATGATGCAGTTGTGTTATTTCTATATGAAAATATTTTAACTGGAGAAATAAGTCTCTTTATTCTAATTGATGCTGCTGGAGGTGGAAATGGAGGAAAAGGCAGTATAGATTTTTATTGTCTTCCTGCATCCGCAACATTGGATTTTTCAGATGATCCCGGAGAAATATCTGGTATCTTTCCAACTGTAACTGCTAATTGGGGTTGGGCAAATTGTTGTACAGATGGTGCCCTAATCGGGAATGTGGGTTGCAATTCGACATTCGACTTTTACCCAAGTTTCAGCTCAGGTATTAGTTCTATGAAATGGGTTTCTGGATCCTTGGCTAGTCCTGTTTTCACAAATTTTAATAATTTTTCTGATCCGGTTAGAATTCAATGCGGAAGCTCTAATCCAGTTTGCTGTCCCAATGCAAATACGGTTAATGTGACGGATGCCACCTGTCCTGGTGATAATGATGGGTCTATTGATTTAATTGTGGATCCAAACGGGGCACCATACACTTATGCATGGTCTACTGGTGCAACCACCCAAGATGTAAATGGCTTAAGTAATGGAACATACACCGTCACAGTTACAGACACCAATGATTGTGAACAAGAAATACCCGTAGAAGTCGGAGTACAAAATACACCTTCGCTTACTTGTGCTGCCAACCAAACAGTTATGACTGATTCAGATATGGTAAGTTTAGTTGCAGGTGACAATGTAATTTATGGAGTAGATTATAATTGTACTAATGACTACACTGTTACTTGTTCTGGATGTGGAACTTATAATTGTGATGATCAAGGTGAGCCCATTTCGATAACACTAACAGTAACTGACGAGCTAGGCAATACTGATCAGTGTAATATTCAAGTAACGATTCAAAATAATCCTCCTCAGTTAACATGTCCAGACGATTTAGATTTGGAATGTAACCAAAGTGGCAAAGATGCCGTTATTTCTGATTGGCTTTCGACGGCTAGCTCATCTTCGCCTGATTTAAACAATATTTCCAACGACTATAATCTTGATGGTTTTGTTTTTATGGATGATATTTTCGAGACTAGTGATATCGTCTATCATAGTTCGGGTAAACAATCAATACAGACTTCACCTAGAGATGAATATTATAATCTCAGTTCATTCGCTTTTGCAGACTCTTCTCCTACTGGTTCGCAAACGGTGACATTCATTGCCACCGATAATTGTGGTAATACTTCTACTTGTACTGCCACGATCAATATTATTGATACAACAGATCCAGTCATAAATTGCCCAAGCGATTTAACAATCGAATGCGGTAATCCGAATAATGATGCCATTATTACAAATTGGTTGGATAACGTGACAGCAAACGATGCTTGTGACCTCAATCCAATAATTACAAATAATTATGCAGCCAGCTTTGCTGGTGGATGTGATGGTCCAACAGGAAGTAGGCTCGTGCGGTTTACTGCAACTGATTGTGATGGAAATTCATCTACATGTACGGCAACAATAACAGTTGTTGATACAACTCCTCCTGAATTTTTAATGAAACCTCAGGATTTAACAGTAGGATGTATTAATACGGAAGGTAACACACCGGAATTAACTGCATGGCTTGCGGCTAATGGCGGTGGAATGGCGGTGGATGATTGTGATCCAACAGTAACTTGGACTCGTACTGCTGGTGCTACAGTAGATTTGTGTGGCTACACCTTTAGTAGAGAATATACCTTTACCATTACTGATAATTGTGGCAATACTAACACAGCAGTAGCAACTTTTACAGTAGAAGATACGACTCCGCCGATTATGAACGCGCCGGTTGATAGATCGATAAACTGTAACCCTGGAAGCAATGATGCTTCTCTTGCCATTTACTTAGCTAGTGCTTCGGCTTCAGATGCTTGTAGCCTTAACTCTGATATAGATATTAGTTATGTGCTCAACAGTCACGAGGATTTATGTGGAGGAACCTTTATAGAAACTTACATTTTTACTGCAACAGATGAGTGTGGTAATACTGCAACTGATATATTTACTTTCCAGGTAACTGATACCACTCCTCCCACTTGGGCATCGCCTCCACCAACACTAATCCTAGAGTGCAATGATCCAGATAATCCTACCTTAATCACTGAGTGGATAGATGCTTTTGAAGAATCCATTACTGATTTATGCGATGACGATCAAAATATTATCATAGAAAATAATTGGGATGGTAGCCTTGTCGAAGGCTGTAATCGCAACACAGTTATCGTTTGGACTGTAACTGACGGTTGCGGAAATTCAAGAACTTTGAGTAGAACCATTGCAGTTCGAGATAGAATAAATCCAACGTTTATTAATTGTCCAGATGACTTTACGGTAAATGTAGATGTAGATATGTGTGGATCTGTGGTTACGTTTCCGACACCTGTTGCTTATGACCAATGTACGCCACAAGACGAATTGGTAATCACTCAAATAAATGGCCCAGCAAGTGGATCAACTTTTCCTGTGGGTACAACCTACGTTAGATTTAGGGTTCAGGATGGTTGTTTGAGACAAGACCTTTGTGATTTTTTCATAACAGTAGTTGATTCTGATACACCAGCTATTGCTTGCCCGTCAAACGTAGAGGCATGCGCTAGGCCGGGCTTATGTTTTTGGACTTCCGATGCTTCTGTAAATCCAATTACCAATGATAATTGTGCTGGACTAACCATCCAGTTCGAATTGTCAGGTGCAACGACTCTTTCGAGGCGTAATGGAACAGCTTGGAATAGAAATTTTAATGTTGGGACAACCCAAGTATGTTATTGGCTGACTGATTCTGCTGGTAATGAAACGACTTGCTGCTTTGAGGTAATTGTTTCAGATTGTGAAGACCCAATAATTAGTTGTCCTTCAGATATCACGAATGCCGTATGTGGTTCTACTCCGCCTGCCTCATTTATGGCAACCGCTACAGATAATTGCAGTTCCAATGGAGATATTGTGATAAGTTCTTCTCTTTATAATACAATTTCTGGTTGTGGTAACTCACAAACGGAAGTTTACTTATTTATAGCTACTGATGAAGCCGGTAATACTTCTCAATGCTTTGCGAACTTCCAAACTATAGATCTTGTGGCACCTGTGATTTTAACCGCTGCATCAAATGGTAATTCTGATTGTGTCAGTGCAGATGTGGACTTTTTGGCTTGGTTAAATGATAATGGGGGAGCTGAGGCTTCAGATGCTTGCGGGGAATTAAATTGGTCCTACGAATTTGTAGGAGGAGCCATGACAGGATGTTCTGGCGCGCCTTCTGCCAATGTTGTTTTTACTGTGACAGATGAATGTGGAAACACCAGTACTACTCAAGCCACATTTGAAGTTGATGATAATACAAATCCAACAATTACTTGTCCATCTGATATTACCCTTGAATGTGGAGATGTTCTTAACCAATCTGTCATAGAATTGTGGTTGAATTCAGCGACCGGAGAGGACAATTGTTCTGATGTGGAAATTTCGAATAATTTTCCAGAAGGTACAGTATTGGAATGTGATGAATCAATAACAGTAATTTTTACAGCTACTGATGATTGTGGTAATACTGCAACATGTAGTGCCTCCATAAGTATGGAAGATACTTTACCACCAACTTTCACTTTGCTTCCTCAAGATATTACCCTTGAATGTGGAGCAGGAGATTTAGCTGAAAGCATTACGCTTAATTTAAAAACCGTAAGTGGCGCGGCATATTCAGATCAATGTACTTCTAATTCTGATTTGACAGTGGATGTGGTGAATTTATCCGATAATGCTCAATGTGGAAATTCTAGTATTCAAGAATATCTGGTGACCATCACAGATGAATGTGATAATTCTGTACAGGCTTCATGGTTTATAAATATTGATGACACAATAGATCCGGAATTGACTGTCCCTTCTAATTTGACACTTGAGTGCGATGGTTTAGGAAATCAGGCGGCAATTGATGCCTGGTTAGCTACGGCAAGTGCTACCGATGATTGTGGTTCAGCTTCGATCGAAAGAGAGTTATACAACTCAAGCAACACTTGTGGAAGTTTCGAAAATCTAACCTACTTGTTTACAGCAACTGATGAATGTGGAAATGAGTCTACCGGATTGGCAGATGTGATAATTAGTGATACCACTAGTCCAATAATTTCATGTCCTCCTAATATTACCTTAAACTGCGGAGACAATAATAATTCTACACTTATTGTTAACTGGTTGGACCAAGTCTCGGCAACTGATAATTGCAGTAATCTTATTTTTTCAAATAATTATACGGGTTTATTACCTTCAAATTGTGGAGGAAGTATAGTGGTAACTTTTGTGGCAACTGATGATTGTGGCAACACTGCCAGTTGTAATTCGACCATTTTCATGGAAGATATGATCTCACCTGATTTTGAAAATTGTCCTGAAGATTTAACAATTAATGTTGACGTTAGTAATTGTGGTAGTAATCCAATATTCTCAACGCCAATAGCAGTTGACAATTGTGGAGTAACTGTTGCTCAAACTGCAGGACCTGCTTCCGGAACTGAATTTCCGGTAGGGACTACTACGGTAGAATTTACTGCAACTGATGAATGTGGGAATACAACTACTTGTGAATTTGATATTACAGTAGTCGATTCTTCAGATCCACTAATCTTGTGTCCAAGTAATCTGTTTGATAGATGTATTACGGATAATTCGTGCTCTTTGATTATTGAGGATATTGCACCAACGCTAGGATTAGAAAATTGTCCAGGGTTTACTATAACATATGTGGTTACTGGGGCCACCACAGCAAGTGGAAATAATGATGCTTCCGGTACTTCATTTAATTTAGGTACGAGTACGGTTTGTTACACTTTGACAGATGCTGCTACCAATACTTCAACTTGTTGTTTCGACATTCAAGTATTAGATTGTGCGCCTCCTCAAATTAGCTGTCCGACAGATTTGATTGTTGCTTGTGATGGGACTGGTAATTCTACCGATTTAACGACTTGGCTGGCATCCGCATCTGCCAATGATGCTTGTAGCTCGCCGATCACATTTACAAACAAACCTTACAATACCATTAGCGGATGTGGAGATACAAATACCACAGTTTATGAATTTGTTGCCACAGATGCTGCAGGTAATTCTGCAGTTTGTTATGCATCTTTTATGATAGAAGATGTAACTAATCCTGTTATAACAGAAGACGCAGAAGATTTAACAGTTGAATGTGATGGAGCTAACAATAGTAATGATATTCAATCTTGGTTAAATAATTTTGGAGGTACTCAAGCCAGTGATGGTTGTGGTGCAGTTAGTTATAGCCATGATTTTAGCGGTTCACTTTCAGATGCTTGTGCAGAAACCGGAAGTATTACAGTCATTTTTACAGCAACAGATGATTGTGGGAATACAGCAACGAGTTCTGCGGTCTTCACAATAGAAGATACCACCGCACCAGTTATTAACTGTCCTAATTCTATCTCTTTAGAATGCGGAGATCCTGCTAATGAGGCGATCATAACCAATTGGCTTGCAACCGCGAGTGCTTCAGATGATTGTTCTGAAGTTGTTTTCACTAATAATTTTGAAACATCTTTTACTGCAGCTTGCGGAGATACGGGGGAGTATTCTGTAACATTTACGGCAACAGATGATTGTGGCAATAGTTCTACTTGCGAAAAACAAATAACAATTGTAGATCAAACCAATCCTTTGTTTGAAGCAAGCCCGATGGATCTAATTTTGGAATGTTCAAATACCAACAATAGCAACCTGTATAATTCATGGTTAGACGCCAATGGTAATGGCGTGGCTTCTGATAATTGTGGCGAAATCACCTGGTCTGTTTCAGTACTTGACGCAATACCGTCTTGTGGACAAACTGAAAGCATTCCACATTTGTGGACAATCACTGATGAATGTGGTAATTTTTCCACAGCCATTTCAAACGTAATAACGAATGACAACAATTCTCCAGAAATTACTGCTCCCGACATCCTTGTTGTAGAATGTGATGGATTAGGAAATACGAGTCAATTAGATGATTGGTTGGAATCAGTAACGGGTTCAGATGATTGTGGTGAAGTTAGCTTAAGCTATACCTTAAACAATACAATATCAGCTTGTGGGGGTAGTTTAGTTCGAGAATATATTTTTACTGCTAGTGATGCGTGCGGCAATGAGTCCACGGCTACCAGTAGCTTTACTATAGAGGATACTGCTGCTCCAATAATTACCTGTCCATCTGACTTAGAATTGGAATGTGGAAATATCGGAAATGATCAATTGATCAATGCATGGTTGCTCAGTACAACGTGGACAGATACATGTAGTGATGTGGAAATTACACACAATTATAACGGAACATTACCTGCCGATTGTAATGGATCAATTTCGATAACATTCACGGCAACCGATGAATGTGGCAATACAGCAACTTGTGTTTCCAATATATTAATGGATGATACTTTAGATCCAATATTTATAAACTGTCCCGAGGATTTAACGATCAATGTGGATGTGGATGAATGTGGCTCCAATCCTATTTTTTCTACGCCAGTGGCGGAGGATAATTGTCAAGTGAGTGTGACACAAACTGGAGGATTGGCGTCAGGCACGACTTTCCCAGTTGGTACGACTACCATAGAGTTCACCGCTGAAGACGCCTGTGGTAATACCGCAATTTGCCAATTTGATATCATAGTGATAGATTCGGACGTGCCTCAAGTATTTTGTCCTTCTACTACAGTGAGTCAATGTGTTGATTTCGGACAGTGTACTTGGACTAGTGATTCATCTATAGCACCCACAACAAGCTTTGAAAATTGTGATGATTATAATATAAGTTATACCATTTCAGGATCTACTGTTTCGTCAGGTAACAATAGTGCAACTGGTGAGATTCTTAATTTGGGAGTTTCAACAGTTTGTTATACCATCGAGGATGTTAGTGGCAACAGCTCTAATTGTTGTTTTGATGTTTTGGTGCAGGATTGTGAGGCTCCGATCTTAATTTGTCCTAATGATCTAGTTGTCGAATGTGCAAATAATAATGAAGTGCAAAAGAGTAACTGGTTAAACAGTTCAGTAGCGAGTGACAATTGTGATTTAAGTCCTTCCATAACATACGAATTGTTTAATTCTGTTAGTGCGTGTGGAGGTGGAGAAACTGAATATTATTTAATTACAGCTACTGATCTCTCAGGGAATATTTCTACATGTATACGTTCTTTTGAGGTAGAAGATAATATTGCACCCGTAATTAATAGTACAGTAGCAGATATAACGGTTGAATGTGATGGTAATGGAAATATCGATCAATTAATTTCATGGCTTGACGCCAATGGGAATATTGCCAATTCATCAGTTACCGAGTTTTGTAGCGATTATGCTTGGTATAATAATTTTGATCAAGTTTCATTTCAAAATAATCCTTCATGCTCCGATGATATCGGTTTTTATGAAGTACAATTTTGGGTCATAGATGAATGTGGAAACGAAAGTAATCGCATAACCAAGCGATTTAACATCGAAGATTCATCTGATCCAATTTTATCGGTTCCAGCTGATTTAACATTACAATGTGGGAATCCGCTAAATGATGCGATTTTAGCATCGTGGCTTGAAGATATCACCGCGACGGATCTTTGTGATCTTAATGTGTCGGTGGATATTGCTACCAATGTAATTGATCAATGCGGTGAAACAAATACCACATTATATACAATTACGGCAACTGATCACTGTGGAAACCAGATTCAAGAAAACAGGCAAATTGTTATTATTGATAACGAAGCACCTGTAGTGACTATTCAGGCTTCGGATCTTTACTTAGAGTGTGCCGATGTAAGCAATGATGATTTAATCGATGCATGGGAATCGGCTTTTGGAAACGCAGTGGCAACGGACAATTGTAGTGATGAGGATTTAGAATGGAGTATCGAAAGTCAAATTGAAATTGAATCTTGTGGTTTGACGACAACTACCTCATATGTCTTTGAAGTTGAAGATAACTGTGGCAACGTATCAACAACCACTGCTTCTGTAATTACTCAGGATACTACAAATCCAGAGCTTGTTCTTCCAGAAAATCAGTTAGAAGAATGTGGAAATATTGAGGTAAGTCTTACTCAATGGCAAAATGAAGCAACCGCCACAGATGAATGTGGTGATGTAGATATTGACGTAATATTGTGGGATACCCAAAGTGATTGTGGAGGCACGTTGACGGAGATTTATCTCTTTACTGCTACCGATGATTGTGGAAATAGTACAACTGGTCTTGCCCACTATGAGCTTGAAGACACCGCTTCTCCTACTATTGCCTGCCCGTCTGATCTTTTATTGGAATGTGGAGATGATGACAATGATCAAAAAATATTGGCATGGTTAAATGGTGCTATTGCGATAGATGAGAATAATTGTAGTAATGTAATTATTTCACATGATTATCCTGGTGGATTGCCTCAACCCATGGTTTGCAATGGAGGTACTGGTCTCGTAGTAACATTCACGGCAACGGATGAATGTGGCAATACAGCTACTTGTTCTGCGGTCATAAGAATGGATGATATAGAAGTCCCTTACTTTGTTAATTGTCCATCTAATTTGATTGTTAATGTTGATGTCGATCAATGTTCAACAAATGTGGTTTATAGTACTCCAGTAGCATTAGATGATTGTTCAAATAATCTAACTATCAATCAAATAGCAGGTCCACTTAGTGGTACAGCTTTTCCATTAGGTTCTTCACAGATAACTTTTGAAGCAATAGATGCTTGTGGAAATAGGACAACTTGTTCTTTCCAAATTACCGTGATAGATACAGATGTTCCAAGTATTCTTTGTCCTACCAATGATGTCGTAAAATGTGCAGATTCAGATGCGTGCGTTTGGACGCCGGATACAGATGTGGACCCGATTTATAATGATAATTGTGATGGATTTAGCTTGTTGTATACAGTTAGTGGGGCTACGATTGCTAATTCATCAAACACGGGTGTAAATATAATTTCGGAGGATGGCGTAATCTTTAACCTCGGAACCAGTACTGTCTGTTATACTATACTGGATGACTCTGGAAACAATGAAACATGTTGTTTTGATGTGATTGTTGAGGATTGTGAATCTCCTCAGATTACTTGTTCGGATCAAATAGATGTTGCTTGTGGCGAAGAAGATTTATCATCTTGGTTTGATGCCATTGCGGCAACAGCCACGGACAATTGCGATTCCAATGGTGATTTGGTGGTTGATACTTTATTATTGACGGATTTTAGTTCATGCGGAAATACTTTTGAAAGGGTTTATCTCTTCACAGTAACTGATCTAGCTGGTAATTCATCAACTTGTACAGCTACGTATGAAACGGATGATAATATAGCTCCTCTAATAGTAACTGAAGCTCAAGATTTGACTCTACAATGTAATGGTGGAGAGCTAAGTATTACTTTACAAGCATGGTTAAATAATGTTGGTGGTGCTACAGCTAGTGATGCATGTAGTTTGCCTTTGATTTGGTCAAATGACTTTAATGGGGATTTAACAGGAAGCTGTGGATCCAATGGGGCTGTTATGGTAACTTTTACCGTTAGTGATGATTGTGGAAATACTTCAACGACGCAAGCAATTTTTACAATTGAGGATACAGTTAATCCAGTTATTGTTTGTCCTGAGGATTTGATTTTGGAATGCGGAAATGATTTAAATGACGAAATCATTAATGCTTGGTTATCCCAAGCTTCGTCTGAAGATGATTGTCAAGGTACCTTGACAGTTGTCAATGATTTTAGTATGGCAACACAAAGTGATGAGTGTGGATTGACAGGTGTTACGACGATTACTTTCACCGCCACTGATGCTTGTGGCAATAGTAGCTCTTGCCAACGGACTATCACTATTATAGATAATACAAGTCCTCAAATTACTACAGCACCCACCGATTTAATCTTGGTTTGTGCGGATGATAATAACCCAGATCTCATAGAGAATTGGGCAAATGTCTTTGGTGGTTCTGCAGCGACAGATGATTGTAGTGACGAAGATTTAGTTTGGAGCATATTATCAACCACAGAATTCGAAAGTTGTGGCAATACTGGTTCGACTTTATATGTCTTTGTTGTCGAGGATAATTGTGGCAATACTTCAACAACTTCTGCAAGTGTGGTAATTGTAGATAATGATGCACCAACACTTAATCTTCCTTTAGATCAACTTGAAGAATGTGGAAATGTCCAAGTTAGTTTGGAAGAGTGGAGATCGGAGGTTACTGCTTCGGATGAATGTGGAGAAGTGACGACAAGTAGTATTCTTTGGAACTCTATCAGCGCTTGTGGAAGTACATATACTTTAGAATATTTATTTACGGCTACCGATGCTTGTGGAAACACTTCGACTGGAATTGCTACTTACTCTACAGAAGATACATCAAACCCAACAATCGCTTGTCCGGCGGATTTAATATTAGATTGTGGAAATCCTAATAATGATCAACGAATAGCTTTTTGGTTAGAAAGTGCTTCAGCAACCGATGCATTTGGATGTAACTCAATTGATATTACCTATACAAATCCAGGTAGCTTGCCGGATATTGACTGTTCAAGTAACGCAGGCATCACAGTGACATTTACGGCAACTGATGCATGTGGTAATGAAGATCAATGCACCGCAATGATTATTGTTGAAGATAATATAGATCCCACATTCGTGAATTGTCCAGATGATTTAACGATCAATGTAGATGTTGATGCTTGTTCATCTAATCCTATCTTTTCAACTCCGATTGCTGAAGACAATTGCTCAGTCAATGTAGAGCAAATTGCCAATGCTGATGGAGAAATATTGGAAAGTGGAACAGCTTTTCCTTTAGGAGATACTGAAGTGGTTTTCTTAGCCACGGATATTTGTGGAAATACTGCGATTTGTTCTTTTGTGATTACAGTTGAAGACAGTGATGTACCTATTGTACTCTGTCCATCAAATACAATCGAGGTTTCAACTGATGATGGAGTTTGTAGCTGGACTTCAGATAGCCAGGTTTCGACTTCATTCTCCGTAGAAAATTGTCCTGATCAAACTTTAGAATACACGATCACAGGTGCAACAGTTGCTAGTGGAAATGATGATGCAGCGGGAGAAGTGTTTAATCTCGGATTGAGTACAGTTTGTTATACATTGACGGATGTCGCATTAAACCAATCTATGTGTTGTTTTGATGTTTTTGTCATTGACGAAGAACTGCCACAAATGACTTGTCCTGACAATGTAATCCTCGAAACTAGCGATGTGATATTTGGTGACTGTCAGTCAGAATTGGACTGGGTTCATCCTACAGTTTCAGACAACTGTGATCTTACAGATGGAACTCTTGAATTATTTGTTCAAGCTCCAAATGGAACATTGACAGGACCATTAACGGCCCTGCCGGGCGCTGCTGTAAATATGTCTTTTGACTTAGGTCTAACCAATTTGACCTATGTACTTACAGATGCCAACGGAAATGTCACTACTTGTGAATGGACAATAACTGTAGAGGATAACGAAATACCCGAAATCACTTGTCCTGAAGATCTTGTTTTCGAGATCAATGATGATTGTCAATACACTGAAATAACTAACGATTTAGATGCGATTACAAATGATAATTGTGAAGTTGATTTTGTAATCCACGACTACATATTCGCACCATCATCCAACACGCTTTCTGGAGCAAGCTTTAATGTAGGAAATACAACGGTGGTCTGGACTGTTTTTGATGAAAGCGGAAACAGTAACACGTGTGAATTTGTAATTACTGTTGAGGATAATGAAAATCCTGAATTTGTAAACTGCCCGCAAGATACAGTTGTGGTAGGTACTGATGTAGACGAATGCAGCGCTTTTGTCAATTGGAGTGACCCAATCGCACAGGATGAATGTGGGGTAGCAGTTGAACAAACTTTAGGACCAAACAGTGGAGATGCTTTAGCTCCGGGTTTCTATGATATTAATTATGTGGCTACCGATAACAATGGAAATACGAGCTTGTGTGAATTTGTCATTCATGTTCAAGATACTCAGATGCCTATCGTGCTTTGTCCTTCTAATGATGTCGTAGTAGAAACAGACATTGCCGAGTGTACTTGGATCAGCCCGGAAGGATCTTTAACAGCTACTACAGCTTTAACAAATTGTCCTTTTGTATTGACTTGGTCTGTGACCAATCCAGATGCATCAGTGACGGAGGGGTCGGAAGATGTTAGTGGATATACATTTGGACTAGGAACTTCAATAGTTTGCTACGATGTGATTGAAGAGTCAGATCCAGATGGCAATGGTTTAATGTCTGACCAATGTTGTTTTAATGTTATTGTTGAGGACAATGAAAAACCTCAAGTAGTATGTCCTGAGGATGCTAGTATAAATACCAGCGCTGGAGGTACAGGTGACTGTCTTGCGAATTTTGCCTGGAATCATCCTTCTCCTGAAGATAATTGTGGTATAGCTATGATATTTCTAACCATCAACGAAGCGAATGGTAATGTTGTTGGACCGATCGATGTGGTGGCAGGGAATAATATGATTCATGATTTCCAAATTGGAATTTCAACAGTTGTATATGATGTTGAAGATAGCAATGGGAATACATCTAGTTGCTTATTTAGTATAGAGGTATCAGATGATGAAAATCCTGAAGTCACTTGTGCTGACGATGTCACAGAAGTAGCAGATGATAATTGTCAATTTGTAGTAACTGATGATACATTGGATCCTGTATACAGTGATAATTGTGGTGTTGAGTTTAGCTATCACGATTATATATTCGCTCCGAATTCTTCGACTTTAGCTGGGGCTAAATTTGATTTTGGAATCACAGAAATCAACTGGACGATTGTTGATGAAGCTGGAAACCAAAGTTCATGTTCACATACCGTAACTGTAATAGATCAATCTGCTCCAGTAATTACTAATTGTCCTGCGAATACAATAACTCAGGATAGTGACGGAGGGGCATGTGAAGCTATCGTTAATTTCTCGAATATCTCAGCTGAAGATAATTGTGGAGGGTATATAGAATTGGAATATATGCTATCGGGTGCGATCGCTCAAGATTGGGCTGTTGGTCAAGCTTCTGGGCTTAGCTATCCAATAGGGATCACTACTGTTAGTTACCGTGCAACGGACCAATATGGTAATGTGTCAGATCTTTGCGAATTTGATATCGATGTTGTCGACAATATGGCTCCCACTGCTGTTTGTCAGGATATTGAAATCGGTGTTGATTTCAATTGTATGGCTTCGATAGTGCCAGAAGATATTGATTTCGGAAGCACAGATAATTGTGGTATTGCATCTCTGCTAATCAGTGAAAACGGGACTGATTTTTATTCAGAACTCGAATTTATGACAGAGGATTTATCAGATCCTTTCGTCGTGGTCACTTTACAAGTAACGGATGTTTATGGAAATACAGCTATTTGTCAGTCAACTGTATTTATTGTTGACGAAATAGATCCGATGGTAATTTGTCAAGATGATATCATAGTTTCTACTGAACCAGGTGTTTGTTATGCGATGGTTCCAAATGTTATACCACCAATAGATACAACGGATAACTGTATGGGTATTTCGAATGTGAGACAAGAGCCCTTGCCAGGATTGTTGTTTGGTTCAGAAGTTGGTGATTCGATGTTTGTAACCGTAATCGTAGAGGACGAAGCAGGAAATGCGGACAGTTGTCAAGTAAAATTGATAATAGAAGACACAGAGCTTCCTCAATTCACCAATTGTCCAAGACCTCCTGTAGTCGTTGCCGCAGAAACTGATTTATGTTCCGCTGCTGCGAATTTTTCCGTTCCGACAGGAACTGACAATTGTGGTGCTGTAGAAATTACAAGGATTGATGAACATGATTTAGATTCTGGAGATTGGTTCCCTATAGGTACAACCATACTGCAATATCAAATTGAAGATGAATCAGGAAACAAAGATACCTGTCACATCAAAGTAATTGTCAATGACCTACAACCACCTTCTTTTGCATGCCCTGATGATGTTGTCCAGGTCAATGATCCTGGTTTCTGTGGTGCGGTAGTTAAGGATATTTCACCAGAAGAAATTATGGATAACTGCACAGATGAGTTGACTGTCACATTTGCAGTGGATTTGGAAGGAGAAAGAGACAACGGTGGTGTTATCGATGCATCAGGAGAATATTTTCAAGTAGGTAATAATTTGGTAACCTATTGTTTGGAAGATAGACCATCGCTATTAATTTCGGAGGTTACTCATGAAATAGGAGCTGATATTGGCACAAATACAATCCCTAGTTACTTTGATCAAGGATTAGAAGAAGATTATATTGAAATCACCAATGTCGGTCCTTCGACAGTGGATGTAAGTTGTTTGGTTATTGAAAAATTAGTTGGATCATCTGGTGGTATAGGATCTTTCACGGTACCATTTAATACACTCATGGCACCAGGGGATGTTCTTGTATTACACTTGGGTTCAGGAGTTGATAGTCCAGCAGATCTTTATTTTAATGAAGACATTGGAGGAGCTAACTCAGGAGATCCAGCAGGTTATGCGATCATGTTTGGTGAATGTGTGATAGATGTTGTTGCGCTGAATGGATTTAATCCGATTGGTTCTGGAGACCTTGTCGTGATCGATGGCAATGATTGGTCAGGTGCGATCGATAATGATACCGGTACAGCAGGAGTATATCGACCATTCTCTTTTGATGGAAATAATAGCAACGATTGGGAAGTCGTTGATGAAGATCATCCTGGTTCAATTGGTAAAGTAAATCAAGACTTTGATGTGTATCCAGATACTGGATTAACTAGCACACTTCAATCTAAATGTGGCACGAAGGTATGTTGTTCGTTTACAGTCGAAATCTTTGACGTTGAGCCACCAACAATCGAATGTCCAGATGATATATCCATCAATACCAGTGATAATGGGTTGGGTGATTGTTTAAGTTCTACCTCGTGGAAACATCCAGATATCGATGATAATTGTGCGACTAGTATATATTGTATGACCATTGTAGAACCAGATGGTACGGAAGAAGAAAATTGTTCGATCGCTCCAGGCGTCACTTTTATTGATGAATTTGAGGTAGGGGAGACTACAATAATTTACGAAGTCGAAGACGAGGCCGGAAATAAAACAACTTGTTCGTTTGTGATCACAGTTGTTGATGATGAAGATCCGCTGTTTACTTGTCCAGGTGATCTTTTTGTTCAGTTGGAACAAGGACAATGTTTTGCTGATATCTTTTCTGAGATAAATCTGTTCGAAACGGATAACTGTGGAGAAATGGTCATTCTCAGTACACCTGATATGGATGGTCAGTTTAACCCAGGTGAAAATGAAGTAACCATAGTCATAACTGATGAAGCAGGAAATGAGAGAGCTTGTTCATTCATGATCACAGTCGAAGCCTATAATCCTGCAAGCACAGAAATGGCTTGTCAGGGTACAGTCAATGTTTCCTTAAATGGTGATTGTGAAGCGCTTATTACAGCTGATATGATATTGACCACGATGGATATTGGTTGTATCGATGATATCGAACTTTCTATTTCGGAGACACATGGTGGAGATCCTATTCCTGGTTCGCCATTGGTAACGAGTCAATATCTAAATCAAAGTCTGATTGTTACGCTCTTTAATCCTGATACTGGAAACTCTTGTTGGGGTACAATTTATATAGAGGACAAATTAAATCCTGTCATCGAGTGTCCTGATGATATGATTGTTTCCTGTGCAGAAGGTGTAGATCCAGCAAATATTGGTATGCCCGTGGTCACAAGTTGTGAAGAATCTGTCACCATGGTTTTTGCGGATGAAATCATTGATAATGGATTGTGTGGAGTTCCTCGTGCGATACATACACGAACTTGGATCGTTACAGATGAGTCAGGAAATACAAGTACATGTTCACACACAATCACCGTTGAGCGTTTGGAGGCAAGTGCGATTACTTATCCTCAAAATTATGATGATGTCGACAATCCCTCGTTTGATTGTGATGCAGTGGCAGATGATCCGTTGTTGATTCATCCAAATAATACAGGTCGACCAACAATCAATGGGTCAGATGTTTTAGATGCCGAATACTGTCCGCTTAGTATAAACGTGATAGATGAGATTTTTGATCTCTGTGATGGAAGTTATGATATATTAAGAACATGGAGGGTTTACGATCCGTGTAAGCCAGTAGATAAAACTGGACCAGATCCAAACCCGGTTCATAGTATCCAAGTAATTAAAGTGCGTGATATGACAGCACCTGTTGTTAGTTGCCCTGGAGATATGACGGTAAGTGTAGGGGCTAGTTGTGTAGCGGAAATTGACTTTCCTGCTGCAACCATTGAAGAAGCTTGTGGTTCGTCGGATATTCAAATAATAACACCATTTGGTTCTCTAAACACCAATGGTGGTGTGATTGGAAATATTGCTGTGGGTACTTTCACAGTTAGATATGTTGCTACAGATGGTTGTGGAAATCAGTCAGAGTGTAGTATGGAAGTTACAGTGGTAGACGAAGTACAACCGGTAGTAGTTTGTAATCCAGATGTTGTAGTTAGCTTAAATGATACAGGAGTCGCTGAAGTGTACGGCGAAGTCTTTGATGCTGGCACTTCAGACAATTGTACACTGGACAGAATTGAAGTCAGAAGAATGGATACACCTTGTGGTATCGATGCTGATCTTGAATTTGGAGAAACAGTTACTTTCTGTTGTGCAGATGTAGGGAATGTCGTTCTGGTCCAAATGCGCGCTTATGATGCCGTAGGCAATTTTAACGATTGTATGATAGAGGTTGAAGTAGATGATAAGCAAGATGCAGAAATCACATGTCCTGCTGATATTGTGGTGGATTGTGGTTCTACTGATTATAAAGACATCACCCTTACGGGAATGGCAACATTTACGGATAATTGTTCAGGAAATTTGAGCATACCAGATCATAGTGATGAAGAGTTTATCGATCAATGTGGAAATGGCTACGTACTAAGAACATGGTCTGTCGGTACAGTGAGTTGTGTACAACGAATTGATCTTGTAGATCCAGAACCATTTTATATCAGCGATACGGATTGTGCAAATGTTGATCCAAATGATGGTATAATTTGGCCATGTGATGTAGAGATTGAAAGTTGCTCAGATATGCAAGACCCATCCGTTACAGGTGAGGTTCAAGTATTTGATGACAATTGTTCTTTAACTGGAATAGATTACGAAGATCAAGTATTCACCTTTGAAGATGGAGCTTGTTTTAAAATATTGAGAACGTGGAAAATAATTGATTGGTGTACATATGATGCGAATACATTGGAAGGATATTGGGAATATGATCAAGTCATTAAGATCATTAATTCATTGCCACCGACAATCACCTCATGTGATGATTTAGATGTTTGTATTTATAGTGATGCTTGCGAAATTGAAGTGACTGCAACAGGTACAGCAACCGATGATTGTACCGATCCAGATGATCTGGGTTATAGTTACCAATTGGATATTGGAAACGATGGTATTTATAATATCAATGGCAACGGAAGTACATTGACGCATGTCTTACCTATAGGTTCACATTCTATTTTATGGTCTGTGCAAGATGGTTGTGGAAATGTAGAAACGTGTACACAACAAGTAAATGTAAATGATTGTAAAGCACCGACTGCATATTGTATAAATGGATTGTCTATTTCTTTAGAATCCGGAACTGGCACGGTATCTATTTGGGCCAATGACTTTGATAATGGCTCTACTGATAATTGTACAGATCAAAACGACCTGCATGTATCATTTAGCAGCGATGTCACAGATACATCTGTCACTTTCTCTTGCTCTGATTTGCCGAATGGACAAGAGGAATACATTCCGATACAAATGTGGGTGACAGACGCTTATGGAAATCAGTCATTCTGTACAACCAATATCTTGGTTCAAGATGTACATGATGCTTGTCCTGATGTAGTAATGTTGTTTGCCGAAATCGCAGGTAGGGTAGTTACCGAGGATGACCTCGGAGTAAATGAGGTGGAAATTCAAATGGAAAATATGGATTCCGGTGAAGATTACGATATGATGAGTGATACACTCGGAACTTATCATTTTCCTGACCCAATGCCTACGGATATTGCGTATGAGCTTATCCCAACTAAAAATGATGATCATACAAATGGATTGTCCGCAATGGATTTATTGGCGATACAAAAACATTTGTTGGAAGTTGAATTATTAGATTCTCCGTATAAACTCATTGCAGCAGATGTCAATAGTTCTGAAAAAGTGAGTTCTGTAGATTTAATTCAATTACAAAAATTGTTATTGGGAGTTTATAATGAGTTTCCAGATAACAGTTCATGGAGATTCGTTAGACAAGGATATGTGTTCCCTGATCCAACTGATCCATGGCCTTTTGAAGAGTACAGATCTATAAATCCGTTGGAGCACAATGAAATGGAAGAAAATTTCATTGGTGTTAAAATTGGAGATGTAAATGGTTCTGTCGATCCAATTAATCTTAATGATACACAACTCACGAAACGAAACGAGTTGAAACTGAATGCATTGGATATGGAATTAGAAGCAGGTCAAACTTATTCATTACCACTTCTGCTAAATGGAGATCTTGACTTAAATGCATTACAATTTACCTTACAAAGTATAGATCCAAACTTAGAGATCTTGGATATTGGTTCCGGAAAAATAGAAATCGAAAATTCGGATTATATCATAAGAGAAGAGCGAGGATTAACGACTTTGGTTTGGTACAATATCGAATCGGCTAAATTGAAAGAAGCTGATGAGTTGATTTGGATAGAAGTTAAAGCCAATGACAATTTAAAATTGAGTAACTCATTGATCATAAATTCTGAAATCACTCAAGCGCTTGCAGTGGCAAATCAAACAGAGGAAACGAAGGTTTCTCTAAATTGGATTGAACAAAGCAACACATTCGCGGTATCGCAAAATATGCCTAATCCTTTTGTGGATAAAACAAGCTTTGAGGTATTTATACCTACGAAGAGTGATTTTGAAATAAAAGTTTTTGATGTGTTGGGACAGCAAGTATATAATTTGGCGTCCGAAGGTCAAGGTCTGATGAGATTTAGTTTGACTGCCGGGGATCTTGGAAATGCTGCAGGCATGTATAGTCTCGAGGTAAACTATAGAGATCAAAGTGTAAATCGTAATATCATATTAATCAAATAAACTTTTAATTGTAGTTTTAAAAGGCTTGACGAAGTGTGTTCGTTGAGCCTTTTTTTTTTGAACAAATACCAATACTTTTGTTTTTATCCATATATGGAATCTACTGCAAAAGATACACTCCGAAATCACGGTCTGCGACCTACTCCAATAAGAGAAAAGGTTTGGGAGCTTTTTAATAATGCTTCCAAAGCCTTGCCAAACAAAGAATTGGAAATGCAGTTCGAAAATATTGATCGAATAACACTTTATCGAACTTTAAAAGCATTCGAAGAAAAAGGTTTAATCCACAAAATCGATGATGGTACTGGTGTTCCCAAATATGCATCATGTCACGACGACTGTGCGGATGGTCATCATCAGCACGAACATGTACATTTCCATTGCCTTAATTGCCTTTCAACCACCTGTTTGGAAGATGTACAATTTCCTAAAATTGATATACCTCCTGGATATCTAACAGAGAATACCTCTATTGTCGTAAATGGAAGATGCGCCAATTGCCAAAACTAAAATCATAATCATACTTGCAACACCGTTGCATTTATAAAAATTGTCTTACTTTTGTATCGATGAAAAATCACGTAGAGCAGAAATTAGATTTTTGGGGCATTGGTGTTGGCATAGCCTGTGCTATACATTGTGCGGTTTTTCCAATAATTTTTGCTGGAGGCCTTTTTGCTGGAGTAGCATGGTTAGATCATATGTACTTAGATCTTATATTCCTTGCGATCAGTATTTATTTGGGGTTTAATTCATTGATAAAGTCTTACTTAAATCTTCATAAAAATTTGTTGCCGATTGGAGTGGCTTTTCTTGGTATGACCATAATTTCTTATGTATTGCTAGCGCACCTATGCGATTACATCGTTTTACCTGCTCTTGGAGGTATTTTATTGGCGGTAGCGCACTTCTTAAACTTCCGATTGGTCTCTAATTTTAAACAAACCACTTGATCTTAATTAGTCCATGTCTTAATTACTTTGCAAAGTATGCAGTTGGGCTTGGTATCATAAGCAAAATCCTAGAGCTCTAAAATTGGGAAGACACAAGCGATTTTGAAAATCTTCAAGGTTGTAAATTTGTATTCATAAAACTATCAAAATGTTTCAGGCTTATCTTGAATTAGGTTTCGATCATATATTAGATCCAAATGGCTATGATCATATACTTTTTGTAGTGGCTTTGTCAGGAGTTTATCTACTGAGAGACTGGAAAAAGGTCCTGATTTTGGTCACTGCATTTACCTTGGGTCATTCATTGACCTTAGCGCTTTCAGCCTTAGATGTCGTCTCGATAAACGCTGAGCTTGTGGAGTTTTTAATTCCAGTTACTATAATTTTGACCTGTCTTTACAATATTTTATTTTATACTTCTTATAGGGAGAAAAATGTTAATCTCAATTATTATTTGGCCGCTGGATTTGGTTTAATTCATGGACTTGGATTCTCTAATTACTTCAAAGCGATATTGGGAAAGGAAGAAAGTATTGTAATGCCGCTTTTGGCGTTTAATATTGGTGTTGAATTGGGGCAGGTGATTATTGTCATGATTAGTTTATTGCTAGGACAATTACTCGTAGGCGTTTTTGGATTGAAACAAAGAACTTGGATTTTAATCGTTTCTGCGACAATTGCCTTATGGGCATTTTATTTAATGATCGGTTAGGCCAACAATTATTACTAGTATACGTTACAAACAAACAACTATTAAAGATGAAACGACTTATTGGTTTGAGTTTTTTGATCGTGTTTCTTGCGATGGGTTGTTGCAATAATGAGGGTACGACCTTAGAATTACATTTTAAGTTAGAATATGGAGGTGAAGACCTTGTCATGTTTGAAGATGTAGAATACCCCAATGGAATGAGTATGTTCTTTAACCGATTTAGCTTTTATATTTCCGATCTTAATATCCAAAATCAAATACAGGAAACCAGGTACCTTAATTTAACCGAGTCTCATGCAGATGCAAGTTCAGCAGCTGAAGGGTACGTTTGGTCGATTTCAGGCTTAGAAGGACTCGAAATAAATAATATTTCTTTTAACATAGGACTTGATTCTGACGTCAATGCCACCTTGCCTTCCGATTACAATTCGCGAAATGACCTTTCTTTATCAAGCGAATATTGGACACCTTGGGATAGCTACATTTTTTCTAAAACTGAAGGGAGATTGGATACCGATGGTGATGGACAAAAAGAACTAGGTATCGCTTTGCATCTCGGTTTGGATGAAGCATTCAGATCTGTTTCTTTGCCGGCGAGTATTAGTCTGACCGAAGGCGAGAGTGCTGACGCTTATATAATTATTGATCTAAAACAATTATTCGAAAGCTCTAATGGCATCTATGATATTGTCAGCGTTCCTCAAATTCATCAGACCAATACGATGAATGAGATCAACGAATTGGCGGATAACATGGTAAACGCCATTTCAATTAGATAATTATTTGGGCGACTCCCCTCGATCTGTCGATGCATCGGGGTCAGGCTATTCGTTCATATACCGCTGTACAGCGGTAACCCACTTCTATCCTTGTCGCAAATTGGTTGAGAATCTAGCTTTTATTTAAGTTGAGTTTTGTTATAAATAATCTTCCCAAAATCGTCTCTTGTTTTGTTTTATAAAATATAATTGATTTTCATTTCAGTAATCCCGATGGCATTTATATATTGGAGCTATTATAGAGTTTAAGTTCCTAATCTCTCTTACTGACTAAGTAGGGGAGATTTTTTATTTATGTATTTGGAACTATTCAACTTATTACTTATTAACAAAATCCCAAATCTCAAATCCCACTATCAGATCTAATTTCTAAAAATCTAAAAATCTAAAAATCTAAAAATCTAAAATCTATTTCTTCTTTCCTTTCTTTTTCGCCACTGCTAAATCGTAAGATTTTTGAGCCCACTCCGTTAAAGACTTTTGATTTTCTATAATTTCAATTGGTACTTCGTAATACGGCATTTTCATTTTTTTGCCGGGTACTTGCCAAGCTTCCATTCCGTACTTTTCATAATCCGCGCGATTAGTATCATCTACTTTAAGTCTGAATACATTTCCCATCACTCCTCCAAAACAAATTCCATCTTTAAAGATTCCGATGCTTCCAAACATTTTCTTAAACTCACATTCACCGAAAGGTGCCATCACTTCTTTGACAAATTCGATGTACTCTTCAGTGTTTTTCATTTTTCACTTTTTATATCTATGAGTGCAGTCCAAACACTTAGTTTAAATTTATCTAACCGGGTCCAAATAGGTCTGACTTGTCCATCATAGGCTGAAATGTCATTATAATCTCCAAAAAATACGTTAGGATCAGGTATAAAAGGCGATTCACTGATTTTTAAATTTCTAAAATTCTCACCTCCGTCGGTAGAAACTGCTAAATATACCTCTGTTTCGTTTTTGTTCGAGAGGTCATTTCGTCGATCGTAAAATACGATGTAAATATATCCGGTGATTGGATCTACATCCATCCAATTTAAAAACTGGTGTTTTCCGGGTTTATCGTCATTTACTCGCTTAGGTGTACTCCAAGTATTTCCTTGATCCGTGGATTTAGAAATCCATATATCAGTATCATTTTCACCGTTTCTCTGATCAGACCAATTGACATAAATCGTTCCAGCAAAAGGTCCATCGCTCAAATCTACTTCTGATACAGTCATGCCATTGCATCTGCTTAGTCCTGGTATATCAAATGTCCAACCTCCGGGCTGATCTGCAATTACGATATCTTCACCTAACCAGCTTTCTCCTTTGTCAGTGGATCGATCAAAATATAATTTTTCATCATAACACCATGCTACATATAAGTCTCCGTTATTTGAAACTGATGGCACAGCACCTTCTGTGGTCTGGTCTCCGTCCAAGCAGTCACCTTCAAATTGACTAATTGATTTTGGCTCGGTCCAAGATTCGCCTTGGTCATCTGAGCGAGTAAATAAAATTCGGGACTTATCATTTGGACTTTTAGAATTATAGAGATCAAACTCAGTCCATGTCATGTAAAGTGTATTGTCTTTAGGATCGATCGCCATCCATTGTTTATCTTGATCTTTTGGACTATCTGGTCGAGTAAAACTACCGTCGGACCAAGTCTTTCCAGCATCAGTAGATTTTTGGATAACGATTCTATCTAAAAATGACTCATCACGCCAAGCCATATTTTTAGGATTTGACAAATGAGAATAATAGAATGTGCCATTATAATCTGCTCTAATAACAGGATCGCCATAAACTCCATAAGAAGAAGTGAGTTTGTCAATTGTCCAATTTTTTCCACCATCCATTGATTGGTATACATTATCTAAGACACTGCCAGCGACAATATTTTTTGGATTAATTGGGTTTATGCATATGGAAGGTTCGCATGGTCCAACAAAGCCAGAGGCTTGTTCTATTTTTACGTTAACAAATTCACTTTCGATCGGGAGTATTATTTTTTTTGCACTTTCTCGATTGCAGGCAAATCCAAAAAATATCAAACAAGACCAAATCCATAAATTCTTCATGATTAAATTAATTTCTAGAGCTTAAATTTAGATTTTATTTGATGAGTTACACAAAAGCAGTCTTCTTTATCTTATGCAGTTTTGCTCTCCATGGACAATTGACTATCGAGCCTGTCTGGGAGTTGGCAGAATGTCAAGTGATCGGTTTAGCCGAAAATAACGCAGACATATTATTTTGGGATCTCGATGGTAATGGCTTTACTTATGACGGTTCGGGAGTGTCCCGATTTTCGAAGCAAATGCCGCAAAATGTAAATGCACCTTTAAACTTCGATGCCAATGCCTTGACCTTTGAAGAAAAAACCGTGGTTTTACCTTCAATGATAACCTGTGCGTTAAAGGCAGATTCAAGCATTTATATTGGAACAGAAAATGGCCTTTTTCAATCTACAATTCCTCTTGACGTTGTCGCTCAACAGTTTTATAGGGATGATTTACCCAATTTGGGCTTTGTCCAGTCCATATTGAAAGAAAGAGATTATCTCATTTTTAGTGACAGCACGCATATTCTCATTTGGGATGAACTTAGGAATCAGTTTTTTAGTCTTCCAAATACCATAGGTGTAATCTCTTCAATAAAAATGGATGAATATGGTCAGATGTTTTTTGCTTCCGCAAGTGGTTTACATAAATTGAATTTGGACAAGTCAAAAAACTTGAAGGTTCCTTTGTTAGAAATTGAAGAAAACGGTTTTGAAGATCTTAGAAGAAGCATCACCATAGATAGTGGAGATTTATTGCTTTACACGATAAAAGCTAGACATCCCATATTTCAGGATTCTGTGATGATCCATTCAGAACTCAAAGGCAAAAATATTGATCGACAGCAATTGCTCAAGTCCAATACTTTTGTTTTGAAAGATTTGAAAGCAGGTGAATATAATCTTAGATTCTTCACGAGAGTAAAAAATCAAAAGAATGCTAATTTCTCAGATAGCATTCGAATTGAAGTTAAACCGAAAGCCAGGAGTAGTTTTTGGTGGTATGTCTTTGGAACAATCCTACTACTGTTTTTACTTTATGCTGTGAGCTATTTAAAAAGCCAACAGTTCAACAAAGATATCATCGCACAAAGAGATAAACTGCTTCTCGAGAATAAGGCTTTAAAATTTGAGCAGAAAGCATTGCAACTTCAAATGAATCCTCATTTTTTATTTAATGTTTTAAATTCAATTAATGGTATGATCGCCCTTGAAGACAATCAAAATGCCAGAAAATATATCAACGAATTTTCGCAATTAATGCGATCTGTATTAAGTCAATCCAGATCAGAAACAATTAGCTTGGAGCAAGAAATAAATTACCTTAAAAAGTATGTGAGTTTAGAGCGCATAACGAGAAACGAATCCTTTGAATATGATTTTTCAATTGACTCAAATTTGAATTTAGAAAGTCAAATCAAACCTATGATTGTTCAGCCTTTTCTCGAAAATGCGATTCTTCATGGCTTTAAACAATTAAAAAGACCAGCCATTTTGAAGGTAGATTTTTTAGAAGATGGTGCTGATTTAAAAATTGTAGTGTGGGACAATGGAGTTGGTCGTTCTAATTTAGACTTGAATAAAAAACACAAATCTGTAGGTTTATCTGTAGTTCAAGATCGCTTAGGAAAAAATTATGGTTATACATTTGATGACCTTAAAGATGAAAATGGTGAACCGCTTGGAACAAAAGTTAATATAAAAATGCCACTGATATGAAAGCTGTAATTATTGATGATATGGAATTGGCCCGGGCAAGTTTACGCGCGGATTTAAAATCTCACTGTCCAGAAATCGAATTGGTTGGTGAGGCAGAAGGAGTAGTGAGTGCAGCTAAAATTTTACGAAACACGGAAGTTGATTTGATTTTTCTTGATGTTCACATGGAAGATGGAGAAGGCTTTGATCTGTTGGACATTTTACCTGAATTTCGTACGAAAGTCATTTTTGTAACAGCTTCTGATGAGCATGCAATAAAGGCTTTTCAGTATGCAGCAATTGATTATTTATTAAAACCGATCGATCCGGATTTGTTAAAAAGTGCGGTAACCAAATTAAAAGATACACATAGTTTTTCTGAGCTCAGCTCTTCAGTTCTCAAAGAAAATGATCGACACAATTTAGTTTTAAGTACAGCGGAAGAATTAAGAGTAGCCGAGATAAAGAGTATTGTGAGATGTCAATCAATGGGAAATTATACTCAGTTTTATTTTGATGATGGTTCAAAACTTTTGATTACTAAAACACTCAAGGAGTATGATGCCATCCTTTCGGATCATGCTTTTATGCGTGTGCATCAATCTCATCTTGTCAATTGCAGATTTATAAAAGCTTATGTAAAAACTGAAGGCGGTTATTTATTGTTAAAAGATGATGCTCGAGTACCTGTTAGCGTTCGTAAAAAACCAGAAGTGATAAAAGTGGTAAGTAAATTGAAATAAAAATACCCCGGCCTAAAAAGACCAGGGTATTACCAAAGATCATCGTGCGATTAATTACATCCTCTTTCGGACGTTATAATTCTTAATCTGCTTTGTCCGTTTGGCATTCGCCGAATACTTACGAACTCATCTAAGCGGATATTGATTTGTTGTAGGTCATTTTTTTCATCATTGATAAAAACAGTTCTCTTTTTGAAGAAATTTCTTTTGATAGGATCTTCATACATAGCCATCAAGATTTGATATATATCTGCAGGTCTTGCGTTATCGAGGTAGAGTTCTACTTTATAAATTTCTCCTCTATCTTCTTTTAAATATTTTCCATTTTTTAAAATGTGGGTTATTCTATCACCGCCTCGATTATTTACAGTTGTATCTACAGAAATAAATTCATTACCCATATTATAATCTATCCATCCTTCCACAGGATAAATCAGGTCCATTTCCATTTGATTATGCTCAAAATCTAAGTCAGGAATTGGTAATTCAGTTAGAAAGCCATCATGTACATAACCTTGTTGACCTTCAAATTCTACCAAAATCCAATTTCCATCAATCCATTCTACTTTAGTATTTAGGTTTTTATTGTGAGATCCATTGATCACAGTCACTTGCGCTCCGAAAGGAATAATATCTATTGATGACCCATTTACAGGAGACATCCTAAGATTAAGGCCAGATTTCGCCAAAACTCTCAAACTTTGACCTTCAACGAATGTTGCATGCGCATTAAATGCGAAAGAAAATATTACGATTAAAATTGCTAAGCGTTTCATATTATTTTAATTTTGTGGTAAGAAATATGATTTACACTTACAAGTTGAGTCTTATTTCATTCCAACCTGATTAAGATTTAGAATTCGTTAGAAGAATTCGAATATTCGTTAAATGCGAAAAAGAGATAGGGGAGATCATCCTTAAAACTGTCCTCTATTAGTCATTTGAGCTCTTCCAGACAAAACAGTTTTCAGACAAAAAACAGTCTTTTAGTACAGATTACAATATTTAATAACAATGAAACAAATCAACTCTCTTTGTTTTTGCCTTTTCTTAAGTTTTATTTCTTACGCTCAAAATGAAGGAACTCTAGAAATCGTAGAACATTACACCGAAAATGAATCAAGCGAAGTTTCTCCTCAAGCAGTAGAAGGAGACATTATTCGTGTCAAACAAACTAAAGTAAAAAGGAAAAAACTTTCTATAGGTGCTCATTTGGGACTTAATCAAAGTGGTACCGATACGCATAGCTGGGGAAGACACGGTGAAGGTATATTTTCACATGCTCATTTTACTTACGGCTTAAACGCTAAATACGCCATTTCTCCAATGCTTGGAATTCGAGCAGATTATTTTGGATCCCAAATTTCTGGAAATGATAAGGACAATACCGGACCATGTACTAACCCAGACGATTTAGGTGTCGACATTAGTTGTCACAGAGACAGAGGATGGTCATTTGAATCACCTTTGCATGAAATTTCTGCAAGCCTCGAAATAGATCTTTTAGGCAAAAAAAGATATCCAGAAATGGAATACTTTAATGCTGATGGTCAAAAACTAAAAAAGGAAAGTGTTCGATTAGGATATGGTACCTATTATGACAAAAACGGTGATGTGATTCACTTTAACGAAATCAGGAAGTTTAAAAGAAGGTTAAGCCCTTATCTTGGGATTGGAGCAGCCATGACTTATGTTGATCCTAATACTAATTTTGACCCGATGGGTAATGGTTATCCTAGTGATGAAGATAGACTCACTGATTCTTTAAATCAAGAAAATTGGTACTTCCATATTCCAGTAACTGTCGGTTTGAGATGGGATCTATCTGAAAAGCTATTTTTAGATGGAGAGTTAAGAGGTGTAATACCTTCAACAGACTTATTAGACGGTATGGCTGAAATCGCCAGTACTGATGTTTTATTTGATGATAATTATCAGTTTGCGGTTGTAAGATTAGGATACCGAATTGGTACATTTAAAGATAAAGATGGTGATGGTGTGAGTGACAAAAGAGATATCTGTCCTGATGTATTTGGAGTGGCAGAACTTAATGGTTGTCCTGACCGAGATGGTGACGGCTTAAGTGATGAAGTAGATGCCTGTCCTGATGTAAAAGGACTCCGAAGATTTGCAGGATGTCCAGATACTGATGAAGATGGCGTCCAGGATTTACTTGATGCTTGTCCGGATGTCGCTGGCTCTGTTGAGACCAAAGGATGTCCAGATTCGGATATGGATGGTATCATTGACGAATTAGATGAATGTCCAAACAAATTTGGTTATGCTGACCTTGGTGGTTGTCCAGATAGAGATGGCGATGGCGTTCCAGATCACAGGGATGCTTGTCCAGATGTAAAAGGTGAAGATGCTTACCATGGGTGTAACGAAGGTTACCCTGAATTGAGCGAAGAAAATAGAAATAATTACATATCACCAGCTGAAGAACCGGTAAAACGTATTGTTAAAGAAGTAGTCAAAGAGGAAAAAGATCTTAACAACACAAGAGCCGAAACAGAAGAACAAAGAAAATTGAGATTAGAGAGAGAGAAAAAGCAAAGAATGGAAGAACTCAAAAAAGAGAAAGAGCGCTTGGCTCGAGAAAATACAAAGAGTCAATCGACAAATGATAGAGGAACTTCGAAGATTGTAAACAATACGAGAAGAATGCTCACTGATAAAGAGGAAGAGGAAAGAAGAGTTGAGGTGAAAAAAGTGTTTAATGCTGCCTTGGAAGGAATTAAATTTAATTCTTCTAAATGGACCTTTAAACAAGCTTCTTATGCACCCATGGACAATGTAGTAGCAGTCATGAGAACTTATCCAGATCTAAGGGTTGCGATAAATGGACACACAGACTCTACAGGTGATGCTGCTGCAAATCAAATGCTTTCTCAAAATAGAGCAAATGCAGTTTTAGAGTATTTGGTAAAAAATGGCATTGACAGAAACAGACTTGTTGCTACTGGATTTGGTGAGGATCAACCTATCGCAGACAATGCAACTTCACAGGGAAGATTCCAAAATAGAAGAGTTGAATTTGTTCTGATTCAGAACTAATAGTATTATAATAGATTGAAGCGGTGTGCTTTTTGTTAAGCCACCGCTTTTTTATTTTGTCGACGATCTATAATGATACTGGTGATTATTGAAAGCACACAATAGCTTGTAAAGAACAAGGCTCCAGGAGAAAGCCGAGAATAATTTATCGTATCCACGGAATAAGCATCTCCGGCAGCAATTTGGTTGAGCTGAGAAGAGATGATCCCATAAAATCCTATGTATGCCATAAATATGGCGACCACAAAAACATCAGCCATACTCCACTTTCCTAAATAAAATATGACTCCTTTAGCCAATGAGCTGTTTCGTATTCGATCCATAAATAAAAACAAGGAAGAAAGTAAGAGCTTGAAAAAAGGAAAAATTATACTAAAGAGAAAGACTAAAACCCCTACGATCTTTGTATCAATTCCACGACTTTTGATCAAGGTATCTGTTACATCCAAAATAGATTTGCTTTGAAAATATAAGACCTGTTCATCAAAACTCATTTTTTCTCCTAATAACTGAATGTTAAAAGAGTTGAGTCTGGCGTCTATGTCTATCATTGGAAGGGTAATTCCAAGTATTAACATTACAACCGAAATCACCGTAAAACTTAATACCAATGCTTTAAACTCAATCCATTTAAAGCTCAAAGCCGCAATCAGAAATGCCAAAATCAAGACGATATAAATCAATTTAATTTTATCTGAAATGAAAATTTCCGATTCCGCGATTTCACTTTTCAATTCACTGCTGGCTGATTCTATATCTTTTGCAGCATACTTTTTTAGCAGTTCAGTTCTAGGATCTAAGTATTGGGAATCATTTTGATCAAATAGCATTTGATCTAATTCCGCAGTGAGGTATCCTTTGATCACATGTTCGTTTGATTTTATCTCCTGAGTGAGTTGATCTGCAATCCCAGGAATTTTGCCTTTTAAATCAAAGCCTTTCAACATATCTTTCGCACTGCCTTTGATCATGTTCGCAAAAAGCTTATTGATTTTTCCACTTTTTTGTGCCTCTTCCAAAAGGTCGTCTACCAAAGTGCCAGAAGCAAAATAATCATCATAAACCTGATTTAAGTATACGCGAAGTTGCTTGTTGACATCCTGATACATTTTAGGATCGACCTTAAAGTTTTTGATCTTTTTATCGAATATACCAACAGCCTTATCCTTCCACATTTCTATATTAAAAAGACCATGATTAATCATATTAAACTCCGCAAAATCCTCTTTCAATGCAGTTTGTTGTTTTTGCATTTGAAATAAATCGTACCCTTCTTTACCAGCAAATGCAATCAAAAGAAAAAGGATTATATATATGATATACTTCATAATCTTCGTTTATTACCCAATTAACACGTGAATTTGAGACTTAAGTTTTTGATTTGCAATTTTTTTCGATTAATGTCTTGCTTCAAAATCTTCAATTGACGTATCTTAAAGAGTCTTTCCCAATAATTCTATAAACCAATTATCAATGAAAAGATTAGTTTATTTCATTGCGTTTATTTTCTCTACGCAATTGGCTTTCGCCCAATGTTTTCCAGATCGACACAATACTTCTTGGAATTCTGCATGGATATCCTGTGAGCAAAGGGAAAATCCGAACCCTCTAAGAGGAAATTCTCATTGGATCCGATACAACACTAATAATATTTATTCATTCGGCAAAATCACCTATTGGAACTTTAATGATCCAGCAAGATTGGACAATGGATTAAATGAAATTATTATTGACTACAGTTTGGATGGAATTGAGTGGCAAGAATTTGGAAGTTTCGTACTAGAGAGAGCAGAAGGTTCATCCTTTTATGAAGGAACTGAGGGGCCCGATCTGGCAGGTTTGGAGGCTAAAGATATTTTAGTCACTGCTGTTAGTAATCATGGTGGAGATTGTTATGCACTCAGTGAGATTAAAATAGAGATTTTAGATTTGGTTAGTTCAGATGAGGACTTGGTATTAGATGTACAATTAAAATTATCCCCAGTTCCAACTAGAGATCGACTCAAGGTTGTAATCGATTCTGAAACGGTCAATGGCCGATTGGCTTTTAAGTTGGTTGATCTTCAGGGTAAAGAATTTTTAAATGGCAGCATTTTTAAAAGCTCAAACCAGCACGAACAAACTTTGGATGTTTCATCATTGCCCTCTGGCCAGTATCTTTTAGACCTAGTTTCTGAAAACGGCAGTGCTTCTAAAAAATTCACCATTATCCGATAAATTGAAAATCATGACAAGAACAAAAAATATAATTTCAATATGTTGGATTTTATTGCTTTGCTTTTCAGCGAATGCGCAAATCTATACAGATTATATTGGTGCCGGAAACAGTGATGGTATCATAGTCACGAGTAGCAGCAGTTATGAACAAGCCCAAGCCATCAATTCTCTCAACGGGGAAGGTATGGATGCGAAAGCCATGGAAGCCAGTAGGTTTTTGGGTCAAGCAGTATTAGGTCATAATATGCAGATGATCGATGAACTAAAAGAGGATCTAAACTTCGAAGCATGGATTGATAATCAAATGAATATTCCTGCTTCCAACTTATTAAATCAGTTAGAAGAAACTTGGGACAATGTTTTACAACTTCACATAGCTGCTGGAGAAGATCCAGATGATGTTTTTGGTCCTTACTTTTTGCATTTTAATTATGCTTGGTGGCATATGAATATGACAAATTCAGATCTTCTACGACAAAGAGTAGCATTTGCACTCAGTGAAATATTTGTCATTTCAATGAATTCTGATTTAAGAGATATGGTAGGTGCAGTGGCAAGTTATTATGACATTTTAAGTCGCAACGCTTTTGGCAATTATGAGGATCTGATGATGGAGGTGACACTTCATCCTGCCATGGGTTATTACCTCAGCCATCTCAATAATCCTAAAGAAGACCTTGCCAATAATATTCATCCTGATGAAAATTATGCAAGAGAAATCATGCAACTTTTTTCTATTGGACTTTACGAACTTAACCCGG
This sequence comes from Saprospiraceae bacterium, assembly GCA_020631135.1. Taxonomy (GTDB): domain Bacteria; phylum Bacteroidota; class Bacteroidia; order Chitinophagales; family Saprospiraceae; genus JAHDHU01. Next base: position 50,029 of record JAHDHU010000002.1, read on the forward strand.
ACGGGAGCCGCAAAAAGGATGGCAATGGCAACGATATAGCTACTTATGATAATGATGACATCAAAGAATTTGCACAAGTCTTCACTGGTTTAGGACCTGGAGATATAAATGACAATGTTACCTGGACTGACGAGCCATATTTTGGTTTAAGTATTTACGGAGCAGATTTGACAGTACCTATGAAAATGTACGAGGATTTTCACGAAAAGGACGAAAAGGTACTCCTTAATGGGTTTACGATCGGAGCTAATAATCCTGGAATGAACGATGTGGAGATGGCCGTCAATCATCTGGCAAATCATTCTAACGTAGGACCATTTTTAGCTTTGAGATTGATCCAACGATTGGTTAAATCAAATCCTAGTCCAGCTTACATTTCTAGAATTGCAGAAGTTTTTGATAATAATGGAAACGGTCAGAGAGGAGATCTTGGTGCTGTAATTAAAGCCATTTTATTAGATGAGGAAGCTCGTAATTGTGAAGCTCAAAATTATTACGAAAGCGGAAAATTAAGAGAACCAGTAATCAAACATATTCAAATAGCGAAGTCGATGCCCTTGGATAATCCAGATGGCGTTTTTTGGAATAACGGATACTCTTTACTGATGGAAGAGAAGCAATCTCCAATGTTTGCACCGACTGTGTTCAACTTTTTTAATTATGACCATGCCCCAGTCGGGGAATTATCCAATGCAGCTTTGTATGCTCCAGAGTTTAAAATTCATGATACAACAACGAGTATGAGAAAGATCAATCGAATTTATGCTTGGCATATCTGGGAAACTCCGATTTGGTACAGTTGGCATGGAGATTTAGGAAATCAACATCCATATTTAGTTCGTGATCAATTATTAGATATTGCCTACGATCCCGAATTACTTTTAAATCATTTCGACATTATTTATACTCATGGACAATTGTCAGATCGTACAAGAAAATTTATTCGCGAAGCCGTTACTCCTATTGATTGGGATGACAACGAAAGATTAGGCTCAGCTCTTTACTTGATGATGATCAGTCCTGATTTTAGCATCGTTAAATAATTTAAAACAAAGAAGAAATGACAAAATCTAAAATATATAAGGGTCGTAGAGGATTTATTAAGCAAGTAAGTTGTGCGGCAATAGGAAGTACTACTTTCTTTTCTACACTAAACAGTTTAAAGGCAACCAATGCAGCGGCAATTGCCAATTCGATGACGATGATGGGAGGAGATTACAAAGCTTTGGTTTGTTTTATGATGTCCGGTGGTAATGATTCATTTAATATGTTGGTCCCAAGAGGTACTGCAGAGTATAATGATTATGCAAATATCAGAACCAATCAAGCATTGCCACAAAACGAGTTGTTGGCAATAAATCCCAATACTTCAGATGGAAAGCAATATGGTTTACACCCAACAATGACCAACATGCAAAGCCTTTTTGAAAATGGAGATGCTGCTTTTATTACCAACGTAGGTACTTTGGTAGAACCTGTTTCTAAAACACAATATGAGCAAGGAACAGCGGCGCTTCCAATCGGCCTTTATTCTCATGCTGATCAAATTCAACATTGGCAAACTGCATTGCCTCAGGATAGATCTGCCTTAGGATGGGGAGGTAAGATTGCAGACTTAATGAACGAAGCCAACACCAATGAAAATATTTCGATGAATATTTCTTTGGCAGGAAATAATACTTTCCAAGTTGGAAACAGCATCGCTGAATATTCAATCGACCCCTATGATGGGAGTACTGGCATGTTGGGTTATGGAGATGCTTGGATGAGTGCACAAATGAGATCTGCAGCAGTGGATAGTTTATTAGATGCACATTATGTTGATATTTTTCAAAAATCATATGTCGATGTCATCAAAAATGCAAAGAATGGAAACGAACAATTTTCCTCCGCATTAGAGACCATTGATGCATTCAATACTCAGTTTTCTGACAATGATATTTCCCAAAGCTTTCATATGATAGCTAAGACCATCGCTGCTAGGGATATTCTTGGTATGAAACGTCAGATATTCTTTGTTGACTTTGGTGGATGGGATCACCATGATGAAGTCCTAAATGCTCAAAATGCTATGCTTGATGTAGTCGATAATGCTTTAGGCGAGTTTAAGGCAGCCATGGATGAAATCGATATGCACGATTGTGTTACAACCTTCGCAGTATCAGAATTTGGAAGAACACTCACTTCTAATGGAAATGGTACTGATCACGGATGGGGAGGAAATGTATTCGTAATGGGCGGATCGGTAAAAGGAAAAGACATTTACGGATCTTATCCGACCTTACAACTTAATAGCGAGCTGGAAATTGGAGGTGGGGTATTTATACCTACTACAGCCACAGATGCATACTTTGGCGAACTGGCAAAATGGTATGGTGTTTCTAATACTGATTTGCCAATCGTTTTTCCCAACGTTGGAAATTTCTTTAACCCTAATTCTGGGAATCTTCCAATTGGATTTATGAACATTTAGATAGATTATTCTTAGGATATAAAAGAAAAGCCCAATTGGATTTAATTCTGATTGGGCCTTTCTATTTAAGTGAAATCAAAATGAATGAATCAAAGTAATTTTTAAAAATTTTATCAGAATTTTGATCGTTGATTCGTTTAAACTTTTAATAATTAGAAAATATGAAAGCGGTACATATATTTAGTTGGATAATCGTTTTTGCTGCAGGGTTTTATTTTGGAACTTCTTTCACCAATGATTCAAATACGCAGGTGGAAGAAATCGAATCAAAAACCGTGGAACCATTGGCAACTGGAAGAGATATTGCACCCGTCACTGTGATTACCACTCAAGAAAAAGCAACGATTGATTTGTTTGAAAAAGCAGCTCCATCTGTGGCGTTTATAACAACCAAAGGATATAAAGAAGATCGATGGTCCAATAGAGTTTATGAAGTTCCTGCAGGAACTGGTTCTGGATTTATTTGGGATAAAGATGGTCATATAGTCACCAATTTTCATGTGGTAAAAGAAGGGCAAAAATGGGAAGTTACCTTATCGGACCAAACCATTTGGGATGCTGAGCTAGTAGGGTATGAGTCAAGAAAGGATTTGGCTGTTTTGAAAATTGCAGCGCCAGCAGAAAAGCTAACGCCCATTCCGGTAGGTACCTCTTATGATCTAAAAGTTGGGCAGTCTGTTTTTGCAATAGGTAATCCATTTGGCTTGGACCAAAGCTTGACTACAGGGATAGTAAGTGCACTTGGGAGAGAGATAGAGTCCATAGCTAGGATACCCATAAGAGATGTAATTCAAACTGATGCTGCCATAAATCCAGGCAATTCTGGTGGACCTTTACTAGATTCTTCAGGGCGTCTTATCGGAGTCAATACCGCAATTTACTCTCCATCAGGTGCCAGCGCGGGAATAGGATTTTCAGTACCCGTAGACATTGTAAATTGGGTTATCCCCGATTTGGTAGAATATGGAAAGGTCCAAAGACCAGTAATAGGTGTAGAATTGGTGTCACAAACACATGCAGATCGGTGGGGCATAGAAGGAGCCGTAATCTTAGATCTCACGCCAGGTGGAGGGGCAGAAAAAGCTGGTCTTATACCAACCAAACAAAGTAGGCAGGGAAATGTGCGATTGGGAGACGTGATCACGAAAGTAAATTCGAGATCAGTTAAAACGAATCATGATTTGATGCTTGCATTAGAAAAATTTAAACCAGGAGAAACAATCGAGGTCACCATCATGCGTGAAGAGCAAGAAAAAATTGTGCCTGTAACCTTAGGTTCTTCATTATAGCCGAGATCTTAAGTTTAAAAAAAAATAGACTTTTTTTTCACTGCAGTAGGGGGTCTTAGTTTTTTGATCATATTGATACTGAACAAATGATTAAAGCTATGAGAAACACTATTACAACTGAACAACTTTTGGATGTCGATTTGTTTTCTCCTTTGACTGAACTACAGATTGAAGAGATTGTAAGAAAATCCTCAATTAGTTCTTTCAAAAAGAATAGAATCATCTATGAAGATGGAGAAGAGATTAAAAATGTATATTTCGTTCTTGAAGGTTCAGTCAAATTAGGAACCAATGCTTCCAATGGCAAAACTTTGATTAAAAATATCGCATACGCGAATGAGATATTCGGCGAAAATATTTTTACCTCATTTGTTCAAAGAAAAGAATTTGCTGAAGCCATGAGAGATGCCACGGTTTTGATTATTCCAATAAATACTTTTAAGCAAATTGCCGCTTCGAACCACCAATTCGCACAAGCCATTACGAGAGTCATTATAGAACGACTTCAAAACTTGGAAGAAAGAATGCAAAGTTTTGTATTCAAGAAAGCCAAAAAACGCATCATTGATTTTATTAGAAAAACTGCTAGCCTAAAAGGCATAAAAATTGGCCTTGACGAAATATTAATTCATCATGGGATGTCGCACAAGGAAATCGCTTTTTTAACAGATACCTCTAGACAAACCGTTGCAAGAGTTTTAGGCGAACTTAAAAGAGAAAATATCATTCACTTTAGCGCTCGTAAACCGAGTAAAATCTTAATAAGAGATATCGTTGCATTAGGATAAATTTTTTTCAAATTTTTAAAGGTTTTTTAATTGTTGGCTTTAGCCCTAAGACATCTTCATTGGTGCTTAGGGCTTTAGCCGATTAGCCCTGAAATATTATTTTTGTGCAAAAAAGTTTCATCCTATGGGTAGAGCATTTGAATTTAGAAAGGCTAGAAAATTTAAAAGATGGGATAAAATGGCTAAAACCTTTAGTCGTTTAGGTAAAGACATCGTAATCGCGGTCAAAGCAGGTGGTTCTGATCCAGAATCTAATTCAGCACTTCGAGCAGTGATTCAAAATTGTCGCGCTGCCAATATGCCAAAGGCCAATTATGAAAAAGCCATCAAAAATGCCAGCAGTAAGGATACTACAGATTACAAATCTGTAATGTTTGAAGGTTATGCGCCCCATGGCATTGCCATAATTGTAGAAGCGGCTACTGACAATAATCAAAGAACTGTCGCCAATGTTCGTTCTTATTTTAATAAATGCAATGGCAGTATGGGTACTTCAGGGAGTGTGGTGTTTATGTTTGATCATACCTGTCATTTTAAAATTAAAACTCCCGAAATAGACTTAGAAGAATTGGAGTTCGAGTTGATCGATCATGGTGCGGAAGAGGTTTTCGCAGATGATGAGGACGAAACTGTAATGATATACGGAAATTTTGAAAATTTTGGTTCACTACAATCAGCCTTGGAAGAAAAGAATTTTGAAATTATATCTAGTGGATTCGAAAGAATACCACAACAAACGAAAAGCTTGACGGATGCTCAGGTAGAAGATGTGGAAAAACTAATTGAAAAAATTGAGGAAGATGATGATGTACAAAACGTATATCACAACATGGGATGATATAGACGTCTGAAGCTATACAGATCGAGTGAGAAAACTGCAATGAGGTCTACTGCGAGGAAATTTTGAAGATTATTTTATACATTTTCTGTATCTATAATTAACACATAATCAATCAATAATCTGCATCTTTGCAGCATGACTTTACTTATTGTATTCTTTTTGCTTTCCATTGTATTTTCTTTTTTATGTTCAATCTGGGAAGCTGTTTTGTTAAGTATCACACCTTCATATGTAACCCGAAAAGTTCAAGAGGGCAGTAGTACAGGAAAACTAATTCAATCATTTAAACAAGATATAGATCGACCCCTTTCGGCGATTCTGACCTTAAACACCATCGCGCATACAGTTGGAGCCATTGGAGTTGGTGCTCAAGCTGGAAAAGTATTCGGAGAGGGCGACCTTTATGGATTAAGTTACGAATCCATTATTGCAGGTGTCATGACTTTGGCAATCTTGATTTTGTCCGAAATCATTCCTAAGACTATAGGTGCCAACATGTGGCAAAGTTTAGCTCCATTTACGGCTAAATCCATTAGATTTCTCTTATTGATTTTGGCACCTTTTGTATGGGTAAGTCAATTGATTACCAAGAGCATGAAAAAGGATAAAAATAAATCAGTATTGAGCCGAGCCGATTTGACCGCCATGGCAGTGGCTGGTGAAGAAAGTGGGGCTATTGAAAAATCAGAATCTACCATCATCAGCAATTTATTAACTCTTAATAAACTAACTGTTCATGATATCATGACACCACGTACAGTGATCATTTCGTCTGATGAAAGCATGACTGTAAAAGAATTTTATACCAAAAACGATCCGATACGTTTTTCTAGGATTCCAATTCATAAAGGAACCGCAGATAACCTTACCGGAATGGTTCTAAAAGATGAAATTTTAACTCAACTCGCGGAAGATAACGATGAAAAATTGTTATCAGAAATTGCGAGACCATTGAGCACCTTTAGAAGTGATGTTTCTTTACAAGATCTTTTTGATAAAATGATCGGTGATAAAATTCATCTCGCCGCTGTTTTAGATGATTATGGAAGTTTAGTAGGTATCGTCAGTATGGAGGATTTATTTGAAACCATCTTAGGACTTGAGATTACAGATGAGTATGATTCTATTGAAGATTTACAAAAACTTGCTCGTAAGAAATGGAAACAAAGAGCAAAGACCTATGGTTTGGTTGATTAAATATAGATATGCTTAAAAATAAGGTAGCTTATATCACAGGAGGATCCAAAGGAATAGGTTTAAAAATAGCAGAAGCACTGTTGGAAGAAGGCCTTAAAGTAGCTATAACAGGGAGGAGTGAAGAAGTCCTTAAAGTGGCAAATCAACTTGCAAGTCGATATCCGAATTGCGTTTTAGGCCTACAGTCTGACGTTCGTTCTTATTCTCAAGAACATGAAACGGTCGATAAAATAATGGATCATTGGGGGCAATTGGATATTTTGATTGCGAATGCAGGATTAGGGCATTTTGCACCGATAGATCAAATGACCGAATCACAGTGGAACCAAATCATTGACGTAAACCTTACCGGTGTATTCAATTCATTGAAGGCAAGTGTGGAATGCTTGAAAAAATCGAAAGGCTATTTTATCAGTATTGCAAGTTTGGCCGGAACTAATTTTTTTGCAAAAGGTACTGCCTACAATGCTAGCAAATTTGGTCTCGTCGGATTTACACAAGCAGCCATGTTGGATCTCAGAGAATATGGGATTAAAACAACGACGCTGATGCCTGGTTCTGTAGCAACTCATTTTAATGGCAATGTACCATCTGAAAAGGATGATTGGAAAATTCAACCGGAAGATATTGGGCAAGTAGTAGTGGATATCTTAAAACTACCCGCACGGACTTTACCCAGTAAAATCGAAATGAGACCGACAATACCACAAAAAAAATAAGACGATGTCATTCTCTACATCGTCTTATAAATAAGGTACATTACAATTCTCTTCTCTCTAGATCATTACTGATCAATAATAAGACACAATTTTTACTTTGGTCCACTTCCAAACTTTTGTAAACTAGACGACTTAATCCAATGATTTATGACTACCGTCGCAAAATCCGGGATTGGAGCTTGCTTTACAAGTACAAAGGTGAGCTGTTTTAGTTTCTGTCGCTTCAAATTTCAAAGGAGTAAAAGATGTACCTCTATGTGCTCCATCACAAAATGGTTGCTTTTCTGATAGGCCGCAGGTACACCAAGAATATCTTTTTCCTTTTTCCAATTCTACTGCGATCGGGGCTTTTCCAGCTATTTTAGGCTTTTCCATTTATATTTTTAATTAGATAGGTCAAAAACTGTACGAAGATTCAAACATTAACAATATTTAAGGAAAGAGGGCAACCGTAAAACAGTCCACCCTCAATTAACACCCTTAATGTTGTCAAAAATTACTCATTTTTTCCATATGAAACGATTTGATTTCAACAATTTAACTTTGAGTATCACTATTGACACTAAAATCGAAATGATTAGATGCAATCGAACAACCTATTCATATTAGAAACTGAAGACCAAGGCAGAGGTATCTATGCCGGGGTTGATTTTAATCCGGGTGATGTCATCGAAATTTGCCCCGTCATAATTATTCCCGAATGGGAAAGAAAAGAGCTAAACAAAATGTCGTTACATGACTATTATTTTGTTTGGGGGAAAGAAGAGAATAAAGCAGCGATCGCTCTTGGATATGGATCTCTTTACAATCACTCATCTTTTCCCAATGCTCAATTTGTCAATGATTTGATAAGTAAGTCGATCATTATAGAATGCATTAAAAAAATAGGGATTGGTGAGCAAATTTGCTTGAATTATATAGATGATGGTAAAAAAGAGAAACTTTGGTTCGATGAAAAATGATTCGCAATCATATTGGAATCAGCGATATAAGAACGGTCAAACTGGATGGGATATTGGAGCAGTTTCAACCCCTATTAAAGAATATATTGATCAACTCAATTCTAAGGAATTAAAGATTCTTATACCCGGAGCTGGCAATGCACACGAAGCTCAATATTTGTTCGAAAACGGATTTAACGATGTCCATCTAATCGATATCGCTCCATTGGCAATTGATAATTTTAGAATGAGATGTCCCGATTTTCCTTCTCAAAATATTATCCAAGGTGATTTTTTCGAAATGACAGGGCAATTTGATCTCATATTAGAACAAACTTTTTTTTGCGCACTTTCGCCTGAAATGCGCGAAAAGTATGTGCTTAAAATGCACGATTTACTTACAGCTGATTCAAAGTTGGTGGGATTGTTTTTTAACTGTCAATTCGAAATAAATCCACCCTACGGTGGCGACCAAAAATTATATGAAGCACTATTTCAAACCTTGTTTAAAATAGAACTTATCGAAAAATGCCACAACTCTATCAAACCTCGCGTAGGTAAAGAACTTTTCATGATCATAAAAAAAGAAACAATCGAGCAGCAATTTGACAAATCGAATCGTATTAATAAAGCATAGTAGTTTTAAAGAACTCAACAGATTTATTAGGACTGAAATTATTGCCTTTATATCAGCAATGATGTATGAAAAAACTATTCAATGAAAAGGCAGAATTTCAGTCCTATTTTTATACGCAAGTGTAAGCAATGAGTGGCAAAAAATCTTGTCCAAAATTTCGAAGATGTAATCCTTTCATTTTTGTTAATGATGCCCACATCATTCCGGTTTTATTTCCCTAAAGTATATCTAAAGCCTAAATAGATATTCGTTCCAAATAATGGAGCGAAAACTATCGAAGCATCAAAGTGCTCATCAAAAGCATTGTCTGCGGAAATTATCGCAGTGTCTTGCTTAAAATTTAATAGATTTTCACCTCCTAAATAAACGTCCCACTTGTCTTTCCATCTTTTCATAATCTGTGCATTCAACAAAAAGAAACTTGGGCTATTGGCTTCAAATCTATATTCTAATGGATTGGAAGAAGTGTCAGGTAATCTCTTTTGACCATTCCAATTAAGCGTTGCATCAAAATGCCAATCACTTTTAGTTTTATATGCAGCATTGATAAAGGCCCGATGTTTTGCAACTAAAGGAACTTGCAATTCTCCTTTTCCTTTATATCCTCTTCTTACATCGAATAATCTATACGCTGCCCGTAGATCCAGTCTTTCAGAAATATTCACTTCTAACTTACTTTGAAAACTGTTTGAAAAAGAGTTTCCATTGAGGTTATAGAAATGGACTTCTTTGGGGGTTTCATAATCAACCACAATTTGGTTTTCAAAATGAGTTCGGTAAAAATCAACACTAAGTATAGCGTCTCTTGTTCCAATTTTTATTGCATGAGTTAGACTAGCACCATAATTCCAAGCAATTTCTGGATTTAGTCCATATGGATTTTCGTTATTTTCATTTTCTATATAGACATTTCGATTACTACTGAAGACTCCTAAGTTTTCTGCAAAAATGCTAGCGGTTCGCCAACCTTTACCTCCAACTAATCGAAAAATGGAGTTTTCCGAAAAATTATATTTGGCATGAATTCGTGGACTAACAATCGCTCCATATTGATTATGAAGATCAGCCCTGATACCAGGAATGATAGCAAATTTATTTTCTTTCGAAAAAGTGTATTCAAAATACGCCCCAGGCACTGATTCCATTCGATCATAAATGCCTGATTTTTGTACAAATTCATTTATATCATCAAGTTGATAGGTCAGACCTGTACGAATTGTATTTTTTCCAACAATTCTTTGAAAGATCAAATTTGCCATCAGATAATTTTGAACTGCATCGTAGGCTTCAAACCCGTATTCAGAATTTTGGTCGTGTCGCGCAACACTCATTTGAAGTGCTAAACTGTTTTCAGGTTTTTGTTGGTTAATGTATCCTATTTTCGTCCATGCTTCATATCTCCTAATCCCCTTCTTCATGGTCCAATGATTTTGATGATCCGGGCTGTCTCCAGAAAAATGATCATGAAATCCACCTTCGTGATTAAATGAACTCACCTTTATACCAAACTGTCCTTGTAGGTTGTTCTTGCCAGAAAATTTCCAACGATTAGCAATTACAAAATCCTTTTCTAAAGGCATATCAGTAAAACCATCATTATTGTTATCATGACCATGACGCATTTGC
>JAHDHU010000002.1:60549-85991 GCA_020631135.1 Saprospiraceae bacterium
GCTTACCATGAATCAATACTCCTGTCGAAACATTTTCGTTGAGTTCGTGACGAGCATTGGCATTGATTTCCATTCGTCCCGCATAGTTTAAATAACCATTTAAGAAAAGCAACTCTCCTTTTTCTGGCTTTTTAAGTTCAACATTGATTTGCCCGGTGATACTTTCAAATCCATTTACAACGGAGCCAATCCCTTTGATTAACTGAATATTTTCGATCCAAGGACCTGGTGTCATTGACATACCATAAATAGAAGACAAAGCCCTTACATCTGGTATAAGCTCACGTCCGATTTGGACATAGGGACCGGCCAAGCCTAACATTTTAATCTGTCTTGTACCGGTTATCGCGTCAGGATAGGCAACATCGACTGATGGATTAGTTTCGAAGCTTTCGCTCAAATTACAACAAGCTGCTTTACACAATTCTTCTCTAGTAACAGTTTCGACATTAAGCACCTTGACAAAGGAGATTTCTGTCGTCCGTTGTCTGTGTGTAATTTCTACAGTTTGGAGTTGTTCTCCTGATGAGAGTGTAATGTCATAGACTTCATTACGGTCGATGCCAATTGTATGATCTTCAAAGCCAATATGGCTGATTAGAACTTCGTAAGCATGTATGGTGTTTTCTAAATAAAAGTATCCCTTTTCATCAGTCACAGTACCTATTTCACTTCCTGCTAGATAAACATTGGCACCGATCAAAGGAATTTTTTCTCCATTTTCTAAAGCGTAAACATAGCCATCGATTTCTGGAACGAAATTTTGTTTTTCATCTTCCTCAGATTGATGAAGTAAATGGTTTTCTGGTTCACGCGCTTGGCAACACAAAGGCAGATCATAGTAAATGTCGTCGGGCGCTTTAAAATTTCCATTGTCATGACCGGCCTGGGCTAATTCCCATTGTACTTCTGAAACTGCTGTCTTGTCATGATCTAGTTCAACCGTGAGCATTTTTGACTCGAGGTCATAGATTGCAGTAAGTGCATGGCCTTTTTCAACAGCCACAGATTCAATTCTTTCCTTGCACATACCGCAAAGACCTTCTACTCGAAAACTATATTCAACTATGGTTTGACCTTTTAGCTGACCAAGAAATGCAAGCATAAAAAATGCTTGAAAAATATATTTCATAATTATAATTCAATCGTTAAAAATGAGATCCTTAGGATCTTTTATTCACATTCTTTAGATTGAAAGTTTCGGCGGATGCCAGATGTTTAGCGAATTATTGAAAGTGTAATTTCCTCTGTAAAAGAAATCTTTAGAAAGGTGTCTTTGACTATTAATAGATGACGAAGTATTGGATTCTTGGAATACAAACAAAACCCCACAGCAAAGACATTCACAATTTGGACCTTCACAACATCCTTTCTCATCCAATGGTTTTTCTGAGATTGGTTTATCCGAGTCAATTACAATTTCTTTTTGGTCCGAACAACAAGAGTTATTACCGAACATAGAAAAGCTAAAGCCAAAACTTGCTTTAAATATTAAGAAAAGAAGACCGATGATCTTTAGCTGTTTCACACTACAAAATTAACTAGAAAAATTTGCAACTCAATTGCAAGTATCGTTAAAGTCAATTGTTTGTATAATTTGGGAATTCAGGCTACCTACTATGAATGATCAATTCATCTAAAACTTGCGAAGGCTCGTTGATCGAGTAAAGTTGAAAAATAATCGAATCGGCACTTGCTTTAGCCTTCACAGCTCCGTGGTAATCATTATAACAGTAGTAATCAAAACGATCTGAATCGTAAGGCCAAAGACCACAAGGGTTGAGAGTTGATCTTCCTCCAAGACCATTTACCAGATACGTGGTTTCATCAACAGTTTTAGGTTTAAATGTTTCGTAAACATGGTTGTGTCCGGTAAGTACAAGGTCTATGTCCATATCAAAAAAATCAAATTGCATATGAGCGCTGTTAGAATGAGATGAACGAGAATATGGACTATGATGAAAATAGCTGAGCTTAAAAGGTGAGGTTGATTTTCGACTTTTCTCATCTAGCCAGTCATCTTGGTTTGGTGAATAAAATTCTCCCAATGGATCTAATTCGCTGTTTAGTACGAAAAAATGAATTGGACCTTTGACAAAATCGTAGGTTCTCTCATCACCGGGTAAAGTAAAAAAACTTTGATAGGGTTGATCCAATAGGGGATTGTCAAAATCATGATTCCCTAAACTGGGAAAGAAAAGATTTTCTTGAAGATCATTGGCCAAGCCTTCACATCTTAGTGAGTCTGGTGCATCTGGGTTGTAGATATAATCACAATAGTGAATGGAGATATTATTTTTTATGGTTTCAAATTTCCCATCTGCATAATTGTTGTCTCCTAAGGTGATAATAAATTCTGGGTTCCAGGATTTTACCAATTCTGCTACTTCTGCTACTTTTCCATCTTGATCTCCATAGTCTCCTATAATTCCAAAGGTGATATCTGGACCTGTATATGGGATCGCTTCCGCGAATGGCTCTGGACTTTCACATGAAAAAAGAAATACGAAGAATAGAAAGGAGCTGGTCTTTAAATGCATGGTTCAAAAATAATGGAAATCCATTGTCTAGATATTGAGCTAGGGTGCAGTAGAAAAGATATTTATTGAAACGTCCGCTAAAGTTAAAAAGAGTCAAAAAAGTATTTTGAATTAGAAAGATCCCGACTGTAGGTCTATAATTTTAAGACTTAAATTATGAATTCTGTATTTGAAAGATCCCGACTGTGCGTCAGTAATGTTCAGACTTTCATTATGAAATCTGTATCATAAAGATCCCGACCGTGCGTCAGTAATGTTGAGACTTTCATTATGAAATCTGTATCATAAAGATCCCGACCGTGCGTCAGTAATGTTGAGACTTTCATTATGAAATCTGTATCATAAAGATCCCGACCGTGCGTCGGGATAAATTCGAATACGGATTTTACAAGGTAAAATCCTGTCTCATTTACTTTCCAATACAGAAATTGCTAAATATAGAATCTAGTAAATCATCAGTTTGTATTTCACCAGAAATCTCACCAAGTGAATTTAATGCATGGCGGATGTCTAAAGCGATGATGTCAGAAGGGATCGAAGAACTTAAACCCATTAGGACTTTGTTCAATGCATCTATCGTGTTTTCTAGAGATTGGTAATGGCGTGCCGAAGAAATGATTACTTCATTGTGACCAGTTGAAAGTTCGTTCACGGATGTGTCTAACAACTCTACAAGTTTATCGAGATTTTGATTTTTTTCGACTGAAATATTTAATACTGGTATTCGATTATTGAGTGTGCTGATCGCCTCTTCGATATCATAAGCATGACAACTGTGATCAAATAAGTCGCTTTTTGTCAAGAGAATGATGGCTTTTTTGTCCTTAGCTAAATGGAGATCTTTAAATTCTTTATCGATGGAAAGATGATCATCTCTTAATTCCGATAAGAATAATACAATGCTTGATTTTTCGATTTTCTCTTTGGCTTTCAAAATTCCAATATTCTCAATTTGGTCTGTCGTCTCTCTCAGTCCGGCAGTATCTAGAAATCGATATAACTTACCGTTGATACTAATCGTGTCTTCGACCACGTCCCTGGTTGTTCCCGCAATGGGACTAACAATGGCTTTGTCGTCTTTTAGCAATGCATTGAGTAAGGTGGATTTTCCCGCATTTGGTTTTCCGACTATTGCGACTGGAATACCATCTTTAATGGCATTGCCTAAGTCAAATGATTTAGATAAAACTTTGAGCTCAACCAACATTTGATTTACTTGATTGATTAATTGATCTCTATTCGCAAACTCAACGTCTTCTTCTCCAAAGTCGTTTTCTAATTCTATTAAGCTTGCAAATTCTATTAATCGGTTTCTCATTTCGGAGATGGTATTCGATACACCACCTCTCAATTGGTTCATAGCCAATTTATGTTGCGCCTCTGATTTAGAAGCGATCAAATCTGCAACCGCTTCGGACTGTGCTAAATCCAATTGTCCATTTAGGTAAGCTCTTAAAGTAAACTCTCCCGGTTCTGCCAATCTAGCTCCTAGTGATAAGGTCAATTTTAAAAGAGACGATAAAATATAATCTGAGCCATGACAAGCAAACTCTACAACGTCTTCTTTGGTATAGGATCTCGGAGATCTAAAAATCGAAGCCATACATTCGTCGAGGATTTGGTCTTCAGAACTTTTAATTTTTCCATAGAAGTTTTGATTGGCCTTCGCTTTAATTAGGTTTTTCCCAAAAAATATTTTGTCCGCAATTTCAATGGCTTTATCCCCACTTAGTCGTACGACACCGATTGCTCCTGAGCCTGGAGGAGTCGAAATCGCAACGATTGTATCTGATATTTTGTAGTTCATCGAAGTGTAAAGGTATCTTCTGTTTTTCTTATCTTAATAAAAGAACAAAACAAAAAATCAATGGGACGTCTTTTAGTTGGAGGATTAGTCGGAGGACTAATTTTATTTATTTGGCAATTTTTATCATGGAGTATGCTCAATGTTCATGCTGAAAATTTTAAGTATTCGGAAAACGAGCAGGCTGTGATTGATTGCCTTTCAGCGAATTTAAAGAGCGGAGAATATTTTATTCCAGGTAATCCACCTGGAGCGAGCTCAGAGGAGTTAACCAAGAT
Organism: Saprospiraceae bacterium; assembly: GCA_020631135.1. GTDB lineage: Bacteria > Bacteroidota > Bacteroidia > Chitinophagales > Saprospiraceae > JAHDHU01. The sequence continues at coordinate 65,172 of JAHDHU010000002.1, forward strand.
TCGAAAAAATGCAATTGGCAAACCTTGGGCAAAAATAAATTATCGCGAACAATATAATGTCAACATGGGTTTAAATATGGCTCGTGGTTTTGTGGTAGACTTTCTTGCTGCCTTATTGCTTTGCTGGATACTTTTAAAAATCCCAAATATCTCATTTGGTGATGTCGTGATTGGTAGCCTAGCGGTCGGCTTGATAGGATATTTTACTGGACCTTATATTAGTCATGTCTGGTTTGAGTCAAGCAGTATCGGAGATCTAATAGATGCAGTGGTTTCTTGGGGAATTGTGGGAATCTTTTTAGGATGGTGGCTTAGGCGATAAAAATTAAATTAACCATATAAGGGCACTCCGTTTAAATCATGTGTCAGTATTTCTGTCATATAATCGAAAAATGGTCTAACGCCCTTATATGTTTTTATGACTTCTTTTTTAAATCCATCAGACAAGACCAATTTGTCATCTATTTTTCGAGAAACATAAAGTTGCTTAAATCTAAGTAGATCAATTGCTGGATGATCTTTGGAAAAGCCTTTAGGTGCAGACTTGACTTGATCGCCTTGAAGTTCTCCAAAGAGATCTATAAATTTTTTACGCATAATAATTTTTCTCAAGGGTTTATCATCTTGAGCAATATGATTGCGAATTAATTTTAAATCCTTTGGTTCTGGACCCCAAAACCCACAAGCGATGTATGTTTCACCGGGAGCAATTCTCAGATAATAGCCCCCTCTACGGTGTGCTCCTTCTCTAGAAAATGACATTCTAAAATCTGGATTATAAGGAGTTTTGTCTTTTGAGAATCTTACGTCACGATAAATTCGATACATTTTATGTTTATCGATTTCGTCAATTTTTTGCAGTTCGCTCAGCAGATCTTGTTGAAAGCCCTTCACATTATCCAGTGCTTCTCTATAAACTAAATCATTTTTTTTAAACCAATCTCGGTTATTGTTTTTAGCAAGTTTTTTGCAAAAATCTAAGGTGGTTTTGGCGATGATCGTCATTGATGAAACTTTGATGCAAATTAAAAAAAAGATCTTTTGATTAAAATTCGTAACACTTTACTTTTCGTTGAGACGGGAGAGATTTTCCTCTATTTTTTTTCGATCCTTTTTTTCTACTAAATCCTTCTAACCAAGTAAACATAGCTGAGTTGATATTCATGGAGATATAGAAATTGGCAGATTTTAAATCTAATGGTAAAAAGAGAGGCAGTATGTTATCTGAACCTATAGTTAAAGGCCCAATTTTAAATGCAGAACCAAAGTGAACGAATTGATGGTTATATAAGCTGAGAGGCAGTGTGTAAGACCACCATTTGGTTCGGTATTGGCCGGTAAAACTTGCAAAAGAACTTCTTTGCATTGGACTGATACCAGGAATGTTTTCTCTCACAGCTAAATTGAGGAGGATGTTTTGATTTAATCTATAATCAGCAAAAACGTTAATTGTCATTGGCATGATTATTTTTTTGGATACTCCTCTTTCGAGATAAACCTTCTCATCGATATCTAGATCTTTGGTTAATTCAGTAGTAAAAAACTCATCCAAAAATTTTTCTTTAATGATGAACCCTTGATTTAGGTCTATGTGATGATAATGTCCATTGTAATAATTGGTAAAGCCTAGATCAATAATTGACAAACCGAGGCTTAAATCGGACTCTTCAAAGTAGTTATTTCTAAATTCATAAACAAAGCCCAGATCAAGGCCATAGCCATTGCCATGAAAACTCGGCGTATAGGATCCTGACCCACTCGTTTCATCGTAATCGAATCCGTTAAAATAGGCCGCATCAAATCTAGCGTCTTCAAAATATAAACTGTCTACATGTTTAACGGACAAGGTTTTGTCTCGACTTCGTGCATACAATAAATCATATGCTTTGTAATTTTTAAGATTAACACCTAAGTGAATTTTACTGTATTCGTCAGTTTCAAAGCTCGTTGAAAAATTTACCCCCATTTCGAGCCAACTCGCCATAGAAAAATTAGCCGTCGGAAATTGGTAAGGTATGCCATAAGTGATGTCAGCCAAGACATTGGCATCTTTCCAATTAGGCATATCATTCATGTGTGCGATGATTTTTAGTTTAGAATAGACTCCTATCGAAAATGTCTTAAAGTTTAATAGAATACCTGGACCAGCTAGTTCGGCATCTATGTGAGCACGCGTATTTTTGTAGTTATAATATTGGATATTAAATATTGAATCTATATCATCAGTATCGTCGATTCCCATTTCGATATTTTCGATGATTTCATCTCGAGAATTCACGAATTGTAGAAAACTGGTTTTATCAAACCTGAAATAATTATTAGAAATATCGAGACCTAATCCAAATAGATTTAAATCCCATGCATTCTTTTTATTGGCATTGTAGGCAGGATTAAATTGTTGGGATGCTATACCACTTTGCTCTCCAAACCGTAGGCTTCTAAAGTCTTGCCCATGGCAAAGAACATAAGACCACAATAGCAAAAATGCCATAAAATGTTTTGGGGTTAGCATATTCATTTACAAAGGAAAATCGGACCAATTATTTAAAATAGTAAGACGGGATTGTCAGGCATAAGTCATTGTTGGGTTAATAACTCAATTATTGAACAATTAGTATTCCAAAGACAACAAAAACAGGTTTTTAAACATTTGTACTTTTAAGTTTAAATCTGAATAATGCATCCCTTGACATTTTCTGCCATTTCATTATTTCTAGCATCAATATATTGTTTTTGGCTATTGTTTCATTTGATGAATGTCAAGACGTCTAAATGGATTTTTACCTCAGTATATTGGGTGACGATATTATTTGCTTTTTTTTCTTTGTATCGGGTGTGGGACATAGCTCAATCCTCTAGTATTTTTCGAGGGACTGATGTCAATTTTTATTTGGCTTCCTTTTTAACACTCTATGCTTTTTTTCTAGCCCTATCATTCTTTTTCCTTTTACAGGACTTACCAAGACTTTTTATTGGAATTGTAAATTTTGCTAAATCACTTTTTACGAGTACTGAAACGACAGCCTTCATTCCGAAGCGAAGGGATGCCTTAACTAAATTGGCTATTGGATTAGCATCGCTTCCTTTCGCCGCTATGTTGTACGGAGTGACTAAAGGCAAGTACAAGTACACAGTCAATAAAATTTCTTTGAAGCTTAAAAATTTACCTTCTTCTTTTGAAGGCTATAAATTGGTGCAAATTTCCGACATACATGCAGGAAGTTTTGATAGTAAAGAACAGGTTTTAAAAGGGGTGGATATGATCAATGATTTGAAAGCGGATGCTGTTTTTTTTACAGGCGATTTGGTCAATTCTAGTAAGGAAGAAATTGAACCTTATATTGATGTATTCCAAAAAATAGAATCGAAAGATGGGAAATATGCTGTTCTAGGAAATCACGATTACTATGGTTTGTATGATTTAGACGAAAGTGAAAAAGAAGCTTATTGGCTTGATTTTTACGAGAAATATAAGCGCATGGGATTTGATTTAATAAATAATTCTAATCGTACGATTCAACGTGCTGGAGAAGTTCTCAAAATTATCGGTGTAGAAAATTGGGGAGCTGGAAGATGGTTTCCAAAAGAAGGTGATTTAGATTTGGCACTTGAAGGGGTTGGCCAATCGGATTGTTGTGTTCTTTTGTCGCACGATCCTACACATTGGGAAGAAAAAGTGTTGGATCATTCCAAATTTATAGATCTTACTTTAAGTGGTCACACCCATGGCTTTCAATTTGGCATAAATATGCCTGGTTTTAAATGGAGCCCTGCACAATACCGTTATAATCGGTGGATGGGTCATTATATTGAAAAAGATCAACACTTGTACATCAATAGGGGCTTTGGGTTTTTGGCCTTTCCAGGACGTGTGGGTATGTGGCCTGAAATAACTTTGATAGAATTGCAGACAGCCTAAATATTCCTAGTCAATATGGGATGTTTTTAATTTCATATTAAGAATATAATTTATCAGTAAAATAAAAATGCAACAATTACCTGTAAGGTAATTGACAAATCTCCGATTACAGAGTCATATTTGCACCATCCATAATAATCTATTAATAATCTTTTCCCCCAAAGATTATGAGATTCCCCCTAATTATCTGAACAGGGCTGTGTGACTCACAGCCATTAACTCATTTTTTAACCAAAACTAAAGACATGTGTAAAAAACATTTACGCATTAATAGAGCTATGTCTCTATTTGCAATTCTTTTCGCGATTAGTTTCCAAATTGTATCGGTTAATTCACTTTCTGCACAAGCGGTAGCTTGTAATAAGGATGTTCAGGTATCACTTGATGGTATTACCTGTGACGCTGTGATTACACCAGATATGATTTTAGAAGGTTCCTGGCCGGACTATTCGTTATTCACCGTCGATATCGAGGGTGTTGCAGGAAACGTAGTTAGCCAAAAAGGTGACTACACAGTAACAGTTACCTATACACCAACTGGAAATTCTTGTTGGGGTGACATTCATGTTGAAGACAAAATTGCTCCAGTTATCACAGGAACTACTTCTGAGGTGGCTTGCGCTCCTTTTAACTTCGATACTGATTTTGCACCAGGTACAACAGTAAGCTTGGATTTTGCAGATCCTCTTTGTAGAGATTTGGCCTCTTATTTTGTACCAGGTCCACTTCCAGCAACAGGATTTGTTGTATTAGATTACACTGTTATTAATTTCAACATTCCAGTAAGTGGTTCATATTCTTTTGCGCCTCAAGCCTTAGCGGGATGTAATTACGTATTCAACATTTACCCGCAGGGTGAGTTTGATCCTTTAAACCCTTGTAGCACTGACATGTTATTAGGATTTGGTGGACTTTCTACCATTAATGGACTTTCTTTAACTGCAGGTGCTTGTTTGGATCAAGGAAATTATGAATTGGTTATTTGTTCTTTAGATCCATCATGTGCAGACATGATCACAAGAACATGTAATCCTACTTGTAATGATTTAGAAGCTCTACTTGATGGAGATATGTACACAGGTCAACCATTGGTTTCAGAATGTCATGATTATGACTGTTCTTATACCGATGTCACTGTGGGATCTTCATGCGGAGGATTAGAGGTAACTAGAACTTGGATTTGTATTGACGAATGTGATAACACATCAGCTCCATACAATGAAGTCTTTACACTCGACCCGGTAGATATTAACGATGTTTTGGCTCCAGATGCAACTGTAAGTACTTCTTGTGGTGTGGATTCGGATCCTCAATCTATTTATGATTATTTAGTAGATAATGGATATTCTGAAATTAAAGCAACCACCTCAGCTTGGCCAACATACTATGGAAAGCCAATTACAGACCCAACATTTTGCAATTTAGCAGCTACATACTCTGACCAAGTCATACCAAGTTGCGGAGTAGGATGTTCTGGAAATGAAAAAGTATTTAGAACTTGGACAATTTATGATTGGTGTGATACTTCAGTTACTCCAGTAGTATTTATGCAAATAATCAAAGCTTCGGATGATGAAGCGCCAACTGCAATATTTAATACTTCAGTATTCCAATACTCGGTAGACCCTTGGGGTTGTGCAGCATCTTTTGCATTGCCAGTTCCTGATATTTTACATGATAATTGTGATAGTGATATCACCTATACTGTACATGGACCTGCAGGTGTTTTGATCACTGGTAACAATGCAGTAAACGTACCTGTCGGTTCACACACATTTACTTATGATGTAAGTGATTGTTGTGGAAATATTAATTCAGTTGATATTACGGTTAACATCGTAGATCAAACTCCACCAAATGCTGTGGCGACACAAAACATCGTGGTTTCTTTAACCTACGGTGGTGTTGACGGTGGATTAGCAAAATTATTTAATACCAGCGTTGATAATGGTTCTCATGATGGATGTACTCCAGTTACTTTAGAAATTAGAAGAGATACTGACAATTGTGGAATTCCAGGAAACAAAACCTTTAATGCAGGTAACCATCCTAATGACGGAAACAATAATCCGAACAGTGCAAATTATGATACTGATAACGGAGAATTTGTAAAGTTCTGTTGTGAAGATATCTATGGCAGTTCGGGTGTAGATGAAGATGGTGATGGTATCAATGACTACGCAATCATAAAAGTATGGTTGAGAGTTTGGGATGACAACGGAAATTACAATGAAACTTGGACTGATGTAAGAGTAGAAGATAAGCTTGCTCCTGCAATTGTTTGTCCAGCTGATGTTGTTATTGATTGTGATGATGATCCAACTAATTTAACCTTAACTGGTACTGCTTCTGCTTACAATGCTTGTGATAATGCTCAGGTTACTTATACTGATGCAAACAACATCAATAACTGTAACTATGGCTTTATTAACAGAAAATGGAGTGTAGTAGGAAGTTCAAATGTATTCTGTGTTCAAACAATTCAAATCCTTCCTGGAGATCCATTTGATGGAGATGACATCGTTTGGCCTTCGGATATGGATACAGATTGTACTGATCTTGGATTTACAGGTATTCCAACATATTCTTCTGGTGCATGTGATATGGTTGCATATAGTATGGAATCAGATACTTTCTTGTTTGAAAGTGGTGCATGTTTGAAGATTTTAAATAGATTCCAGGTTGTTGATTGGTGTCAGTATGATCCAAACAATCCTGATCAAGACAATGATGGTGTGGATGATGGTATTTGGTACCACACTCAAACTATCAAAGTTAATGATAGCGAGAAACCAGTAATGACTTGTACTGATGCAATGTTTGAAGTAAATGATCACCTTGATGCTGATAACGATGGCGTTATTTGTGAAGCTAGAGGCGTTATGTTGACTCAGACTGCTATGGACAATGGAAATTGTGCAAGTGACTGGTTAAAATGGGAAGTAGACATCGACCTTTGGGGAGATGGAACCGTAGATTATACATATAGCAGTAATCTTCCTTCAAATAATCCTTTCTACTTAGCTCCAACTTCAAACGGAGGAGAAGTAAAAGTTACTTTGACTGATATTGCTGGAAGCATGAATAATCACACTGCTTTATGGAAAGTAACAGATGGTTGTGGAAACATCACATCTTGTACTCAAAACTTTATGGTTGTGGACAAAAAAGCTCCTTCTCCATATTGTGTAAATATTAGTACGGCTTTAATGGAAAATGGTACAGTTGATTTATGGGCGATTGATTTTGATTTGGGTGCAACTGATAATTGTACAGATCAAGATGATTTGAGATTTACATTCTCAAGTGTTCCCCCATCAAGTGATCCAAACTATATACCATCATTAAGCAGTTCTTCTCATACTTTTGACTGTGATGACATACCAGGTACACCAGGAGATCAAATTCCTCTAAATGTATACGTATGGGATGAGAAGGACAACTTTGCCTTCTGCACAGTTTATCTGACACTTATCGATAACAACAATTCTTGTGGAACAGGTACATTGGTCGCTCCAATCGGTGGTAGAGTTTCTACCGAAGATGGACAAGACATAGAAGATGTAAATGTTGAACTTCATACGGATGGACTTATCGGATTCCCACTCAATCAAATGACGAATATTACAGGTAATTATGCCTTCTACAATAATCCTATGTATTTGAATTATGATATTCAAGGGAATAAAGTGGATGACTACATGAACGGAGTTAGTACTTTGGATTTAGTACTGATGCAAAAGCACATGTTAGGTGTTCAGTATTTGGACAGTCCTTACAAAGTGATTGCATCTGATATTAACGGTGATTCAAATGTATCAGCGTTAGATTTGATCGAATTGAGAAAATTGATTTTAGGTATTTACACTGAGCTACCTTCTAATGATAGTTGGAGATTTGTAGATGCTGTACAGACATGGTCTAATAACTTAAGTCCATTCCCATTCACGGAAGTGTTAGAGGTTTTACCTTTAAATAATCCGATGATGGCTGAAGATTTTATCGGAGTTAAAATAGGAGATGTTAACAATACAGCTGCTGTAAACTTTACTGAAAATACTTCAAATAGATCAAACGGAGCGATTGAACTAATAGTTAAAGATCAGACCATCACTGCTGGTGAAAAAGTTTCAGTTGATTTTACTGCTGAAGATTTTGATCAAGTAGTAGGATTACAGTTTACTTTGACAAGTAATTCAATGCAATTAAGTTCGGCTAAATCTGGAAAGATGCAAATTGCTGAAAGTAATTACGCAGTTCACACCTATAATGTTGCTGTTTCTTTAGATAATATCAATGGTGTTAGCGCTGCTAGCAATGAGGTATTATTTACATTAGAATTTGTTGCGCAAAGATCAGGGTCATTAAGTGAAGCGATTTCAATTACAGATGCGATTGTGTCATCTGAAATCTATACTAACAATGGTAATGATATTGCTGATATCAATTTGACTTTCAGAAATGAAGGAGAATTGGTTGAATCTGGCTTCGAATTATTCCAAAACGAACCAAATCCTTTTGTTAATACAACAAGAATTGGTTTCAATTTGGGAACTGCTGGACAGGCAACAATCAATATTTACGATGTGACAGGAAAGGTTCTAAGAACGATTACAAGAGATTTCAACAAAGGATATAATCAAGTTGAAGTTGCTAAATCAGATCTAGAAATGTCTGGAATACTTTATTATCAATTAGAAAGTGGCGCATTCTCTGCTACTAAGAAAATGATAATCATAGAATAAATCGGGATTTTAATATTTGGCATTGCCAAGATTAAAATGAAGGAGGGTAGTTTTTCTACTCTCCTTTTTTATTTATCGCATTACAAAAAATCCATATGGTATAGTAGTTGCTTTTTATTCAATGTTTAAGATTGAGTAAGGTTATTAAACAAAGTAATCGGTCATTGTTTTCGTCGACAGTGGCCGGTTTTTTTTTGATAAAATTGACTTAGAGATTAATACATATTTTAATCTATTATAATATGTTTTTACTACCTTTAACTGTATTTGGTTAACACCTTTTACACGTAGTATCCACTAATAATCAAACTTACTCTTATGCGAAATGTATTTTCCCGCATTATGTCATTGATTTTCTTCTTGGCAATTGCGATCTACGGAAAATCCCAAACCGACTTTTTATTCATCGTAGACAATTCTGGAAGTATTTCTCCTGCCGAATTCAACCAATTCGCAGACATAATTATGACCACTGGGGCAGAACTAGATCAATCTTGCCCAAACGCAAATTTTGCAATTGTTCACTATGGCGGCGCATATGGAGCTGATATTACGATCCAAAATGATTTTATTCCTTTTGGTTCGACCGCTACGATCACACGGGTGTACCCTGATTGTGTATCAAGTGGAACCCCAAATTGTGGTGATGATTTACATGCAGCATTTGGCAACATCATAAATGATGTAAATAATGGAAATTTAAATCCTACACCTGGAAGAGAATTGATTGTAGTGATTTTTACAGACGCTGATGGAAATAGTTTCTTAGGACCTAATGTAAGTCCTTGTTCGTTTCCCGCGTGTTCAACAATTTTGCCATATACCAATTTTAATATGTTCATAACTTCTTTCCCTAATGCATCTTCTTATGTCATAGGGATCGCAGCTACAGATAACGAAATGTTATTGGCTGGATATCTTTATGGTCATGGCCAATATTATCCAATAGGCTTTAATGACGATCCATTCGTGGTTGCTCAAGACGTTACATCAGGACTACAATGTCCACAGTTGATTTTCAATAATTGTGAGGATATTTTGGTCACCCTGTCTGAGCCTGAGATTCCAGGATTCGATTGCTTTTATGTGCTAACCGATCTTAATGACGACATCATTCAAGTAAATGCGACCAGTCCAATGTTTGATCCAATGGGATTAGTTGGTGATTTTCAAGCATACTGGCTTTGCACTTCAGGAGCAATGGTTCCAAGTGTTGGTCAAAATGTTGCAAATTTAAGCGCGGGTGCAGATTTTTTCGCCTCAGGAGCAAGTCAAGTAACCATTACAGATTGCCCTCAAATTGGTTTATCAAAAGAATTAATTGGGGTAAGCGTGTTAAGTAATGGAGAATATTTAATTGAATTTGATTTTGTAATCGAAAATTTCTCAAACTTAACATTAAATGGAATTGAATTATATGATGATATAATTGGCCAATTTGCAGGATTAATTCCGCATGACTTTATGGCTAGTTCGACTGATTTAAATATAAATCCAGCTTGGAATGGTTCAGCAACTAGTAATATTTTAATAAGTGGACAAACTCTAGCTCCTTTCGCATCTGCAACGATTAGCATTAAGTTTGAAATAGTTCCTGATGGATTCACGACTTTCGTCGAAAATAGTGCTGAAGTATGTGCTTATGACGATAGTGCAGTTCAAACTTGTGATGACTCAACAGATGGTCCAGACCCAGACCCTAATGATGACGATGACCCAGAAGAAGATGATCCAACTCCTGTTCCGATTCCTCCTTTTAATCCGGAGATTGGTTTAGCAAAAGATTTTGTTGATTTACAGGTTAATTCTGATGGTAGTTATACGATTAGTTTTCTATTTACAATAGAAAACTACTCTCAATTTCCTTTAAATAATGCTGTCTTAACTGATGATATTGTGGGTCAATTTGCAGGTCTTTCACCTTCAAATTTCACTACCTCTTTCGTTGGTAATACGATTCCTACAAACCCATCATGGAGTGGAATGGCAACAGATAACATTTTGGATAATAACGTAACAATTGCACCATATTCTGTTGAGATGGTTAGCGTCCAATTCGATATTATTCCTGATGGTATAACCATGTCTGTAAATAATGTGGCAATGATTTGCGCGGATGCGCCCAATAATATGGAGGTATGCGATGATTCTACAGATGGTTTAGATCCAGATCCGAATGACGACGACGATCCAGAAGAAGATGATCCTACGATGGTACCATTGCCGCCAGTAGAAATTAATATTGGCTTAGCAAAAGACGTTGCAGAAGTTTCTGAAAATGCAGATGGGAGCTATTACATCGAATTTCTTCTTACAATAGAAAATCTTTCATTTCAAAATATAAATGATCTAGCAATTTATGACTGGGTCGCGTTACAGTTTGACGGATTAAATCCAACAAATTTTAATACCACTTTTGCATCTAATACTTTAAACACAAATCCATCATGGGATGGATCGGCTCAAAGTGATATTTTGTTGCCAGGTCAAACCATAGCACCACTGTCTACCGAGTATGTAAGGATAAGTTTCACAGTTACTCCCAATGGATTTTCGGGTTGCACCACAAATACGGCTTTAATTGTGGGGGTAGCAGAAAATGGACTAGTCATCTCAGATACATCGACCTTCGGATTAAATCCTGATCCCAATAGTGATTTAAATCCAAATGAGAGTGAAGCAACCTGCGTCTATTTAGATAACCCAAGTCCGACGATAGGTCTTGCCAAAAATCTAAGTGAATTTATCGATAATGGCGATGGAAGTTTTTATGTTGAATTTCAATTTGTTATAGAAAATTTCGGTGATGTCGTTTTGCAAAACATGGTATTGACAGATAATATTGTCTTTCAATTTGCAGGACAACAACCTTCTGATTTTAATACAATTTTCAGTAGCAATACCATAGTGACAAATGCTAACTGGAACGGAACAAGTACGAGTAACATACTACAGGGTGGACAAGATATTCAACCAGGTCAATCAGAAACTGTAAGCGTAAGTTTTCAGATTATTCCAGATGGCGTCACTGATCAATTGTTAAATATCGCTATGGTTTGTGCCGATTCTCCAGAAGGGGATGAAGTTTGTGATGATTCTACAAATGGAGTAGATCCAGATCCAAATGACGATGATTTTCCAGAAGAAGAAGCGCCTACGCCAATTCCACTTCCTTCAGATTGTCCTGAAATTGGATTGGCTAAATCATTGACCAGTTTAAACCTAAATATCGACGGGAGTTATAATGTTGAGATATTGTTTACCATAGAAAATCTTTCAAATGTTGATTTGACAGACTTGGTTCTTTTTGATGATATCCTTGGTCAATTCGCTGGTTTCCAACCTTCGAATTTTAATACGAGTTTTGGATCTAATACACTAAATACCAATCCTAATTGGAATGGAACCGGAAGTTCAAATGTGTTGGAAGCGTTTCAGACAATTTCTGCTGGAGCGATACAAAGCGTCTCAGTTTCTTTTGATATTTCACATGACGGAATGAGTGGTTCTGTTTCGAATCAAGCGACAATCTTCGCAGTTGATGAAAATATTACAACAACACAAAATAATAATGAATGTGTAGTCAGTGATGTTTCGACAAATGGGACTGATCCAGATCCTAATGATGATGACGATCCTGAAGAAGATAATCCCACAATCATTCCTTTGCCGCCTTCTCCAACTTGTGAGTTAACTACAGTTTCATGCTTGCTTTTTGACTTGGATCAATGTTTAGCCGTGGATGGAGAAATGTCAATGTTTGACTACTCAGAATTTACGGGCGAATATACTGGTGCCAGCGGTGCACCAAACTTTGAGGCTGTTGGAGGTCATATTTATAGAAATAATCCAAATTTTAATCCTCACTCTTGTACGCCTGGTGTGAGTGGTAGTGCTATGTGTGTTGGATCTTACGACCCTTGCGATTATGATGAGGGAAATGACAAAGCGGTGAGATTTGATGTATTGGTAACACCGGGAGATTTTGGCGAAGGAGGAATAAGTTGTTTGGATTTTTTCCAATCTGCACCACAATTTTTTAATTGGAACGATGGCTCATGGGGACTCAATAACTATCCTACATTATATGGAATAAGAGTTCTCGTTGACGGACAAGAGATATATGAGCAAATTGATATTCCTACGACACAAGATTGGAGTCCTCAAAATTTCAATTTCCTTAATATTTCCGAGTTTACAGTCACAGAACCAACAGTATTTAGTTTTGAATTAATGGCTTACTGTACAATAGGAAATGGAGGTATAGTTAATGCTTGGGATTTAGATGAGATCAAAGTAAGCTATAAGGAAAGTAGTTCTTTGGAAGGTGGAAACTTAGTTTTTTCAAATGGGACTACGGTTGCAAATCTTTGCGAAGGTCAATTTAATGGAGATATTACCATTCAATTGACAGGGGAGGATGGACCTAACTATGGATGGGTTTTGACTGATATGAATGGCAATATCCTTCAAATCGGAGCTCAATTGTCCGATTTAGTTTTGCTTCAAAGCGGTAATTTTTTGATTTGGCACCTGGCTTATGATGATATCCAAGGATTAGATATTGGAAGCAATGTAGAAGATATTGAAGGCTGTCATGATTTCTCTAATTCTTTGGAAATTAATTTTCTCAACAATCCAGTGGTTAACGTTTTAATGATTTATGATACGAGTTGTGGAGAAAATAATGGAAGTATTTCGCTAAGTGTCTCAGGAGGTTTTGGCGACTATATGTATGCTTGGAGCAATGGGTCTAGTGGAAATCAAATAGATGATTTAGCGCCGGGGACATACACGGTAACAGTAACAGATGAAGGTGGTTGTACCGGAACAGCTTCTGCAAATATTTTACCCTCTACTGCTGTAGAAGTCAGCTTAACCAAAACCAATACAAGTTGTGGAGAAAATAATGGCAGTGTGGTATCTAATGTCACCGGAGGAAGCGGCACCTATTCTTATACTTGGAGCAATGGAGCCTCGAGTTCGCAAATTGCTAATCTTCAACCTGGAATGTACACGGTTACTGTCAGTGACGATCAAGGTTGTTACGATATGGCAAGTGTAATTATTCGAGATTCAGAAAGTCCAACAGTGCAGGTTCAAAGTTCCAATACGAAATGTGCTATCGATAACGGAAGCATTAGTCTAAACGTATCTGGAGGTCAAGTTCCATACGAATATAATTGGAGCAACGGAGCTACTTCAAACAACTTAAATGATTTATCAAACGGAACATTTTCTTACACAGTTACTGATGCTGCTGGGTGTGAATTTTCAGGTAGTATAGATATTGAAGAATCCACAAATCCAGAACTGAGTTTTACTGGTTCTGATAGTACCTGTGGTGTCATGAATGGTTCAGCGAGTGTGAGCGTAAGTGGGGGAATACCGCCTTATAATTACAATTGGAGTAATGGATCCAATGTTGCCACAATTAATAATTTATTTGGTGGGCACTATTTTGTGACAGTTACGGATAGTGATGGTTGTATGGCGACCGGTTCTTATTTTGTTAGTCCTTCTTCAAGCCCTGAGCTTAGTCTTTCTGAAGTTGAAGAAAATTGTGGTCAAATGAACGGAAGCATTACCGCAATGGTTGTTAACGGAATGTCGCCATATACTTATTTGTGGAGCAATGGTTCGGATCAATCAATGATCTCAGGACTAGCAGCTGGTAGTTACAGAGTGACTGTGACAGATGTAAAAGGGTGTTCAGATGTTGCAAGTATTGAATTAGGAGGTACTTCTAGTCCGTCACTAAACTTGCATTCGGAAGATTCTTCATGTGCAGAAAATAATGGATCAGCTACTGTCAGTGCGATGGGTGGTACTAGCCCTTACAGCTTTATGTGGAGTACAGGTGCGTCTGGTGCTGTTATAAATAATTTAAGTGCAGGTTCATATTCTGTCACTGTAACCGATGCAGCTGGTTGTACAGATGAAGGAATGGTGTCGATAGATGATTCAGATAGTCCGTCCCTTGTACTTGATGTAATTCATACTTCATGCGGAGAAAATAATGGATCTATCGGCGCTTCGGCCAGTGGAGGGTCTGGAACCTATTCGTATCAATGGAGTAATGGCGCATCAGGAAATTCTTTAAATAATTTGATAGCCGGCAATTATTCTGTTACGGTGACTGATATGGAAGGTTGTATGGATGTTGAAAATGTAACGATCAATGATTCTAGCAATCCAATGATTTCTTTAACCGGTATCAATACTTCATGTGGAGAAAATAATGGATCGATTTCTTCGATGGTTAATGGAGGGGTGAGTCCTTATCTTTATAGTTGGAGTAACGGTTCTACTAATGCCAATATCACAAATTTATCCCCAGGAACTTACAGTGTTACCCTAACGGATGTAAATGCTTGTACCACACAAGCGAACATTGAAATTTTAAATTCTTCAAATCCAAATGTTTCATTCAATAAACAAAACACCTCATGTGGTGAAAGCAATGGTGCAATACAACTAAACGTTTCAGGAGGTATTTCACCATACATTTATACTTGGAGCAATGGTTCGGCAAATAAGGATTTACAAAATTTGAATCCTGGAACTTATAGTGTTACAGTTACAGATATAGAAGGTTGTACTGATGAGTTGTCCGTAAACATTCTTGGTTCTTCAAGTCCTGAAATCATTGCGAATATTGTTCATACCACTTGTGGGGAAGATAATGGATCTGTTAATCTTTCAGTGAGCGCTGGAGTTGGTCCTTATAGCTTTAATTGGAGTAATGGCTCGAATACTTCAAGTGTCAATTCTCTTGCTTCAGGAGCATATACAGTTACCGTTACAGATGTAAATGATTGTACAGATGTAATGCAAATTAATATAGAAGATTCAAATGCTGTTTTTGTTTCAGTCAATCATGAAAATACTTCATGTGGTGAAAACAATGGTGCCGCGGTGGCATCTGCCAATGGTGGTTCAGGACTAATTAACTACATGTGGAGTACAGGGTCCACAAATGCGAGCATAAATAATTTGACTTCGGGAATTTATTCAGTTACTGTCACCGATCAATTGGATTGTACAGCGGTAGAATCTATTCAGGTTTTAAGCTCAAGTGCACCTGAGGTAACCGTTCAGATTAATCATACTTCGTGTGGAGATAATAATGGCGCCTTGATCGCGATGACAAGTGGAGGAGAGGGACCATATCTATATCAATGGAGCAATGGTCTATCGGGTTCTGCGCTATCTAATTTAATACCTGGTAATTATACAGTGACTGTTGAAGATGTGAATGGTTGTACGGATATTTCTTCAGTCATGGTAGATGATTCAGAAAGTCCTGTTTTGACGATTGCTGGTACGGATACAGAATGTGGAGAAAGCAATGGAGATGTTTCAACTTCCGTTACAGGAGGAAACCTACCATATTCATATAACTGGAGCAATGGTGCTACTGCTTCAAACTTAAATAATTTATCAGCTGGCAATTATTCCCTTACTGTAACGGATGCTTCAGGATGTACTGACGTCGGAACTGTTAATGTCTCTGATTCAGAAAGCCCGACTTTAACCTTAAATGGTACAGATACGAGTTGTGGAAATTCTAACGGTTCTGTAATTGCCAATCCTTCAGGAGGAAACACTCCATATAGTTTTGATTGGAGCAATGGCATGTCCAGTGACGCTATTTTCGATCTGGCCCCAGGTAATTATTCAGTTACCGTTACTGATGCATCGGATTGTCAAGCTGTTCAGTCTTATGAAGTTTTATCTTCTATAGCGCTAAATGCCAATATTACAGGAACAAATGAAATTTGTACCAATTCAGCAGGTAGTGCAAATGTAGTTATCGTCTCAGGAAATCAACCCTATAGCTATTCATGGAACAACGGATTGTCCGGATCTTCAATTGATAATTTATCCGCAGGTTTATATGTTGTAAGCATCACTGATAATGAGGCCTGCACAGAGGTATTGGATATAGAAATATTAAATGAAACCGACTTAGAAATTGACGTTCAATCAAGCAATACTTGTTGTGGTGAAGATAATGGTATGGCGTCTCTAACTGTAAGTTGTTTTGTCGATCCTCTCAACATCACATGGAGTAACGGGGATAATACTAGTTCTATAGAAAATTTATCACCTGGCAATTATGGTGTGACGGTTACAGATGCTACTGGACAAACCGAAACATATAATTTCGTAATTGATGATTCAGATTCACCTGTTGTCATGATCAACGGAGTAAATACTTTTTGTGGTGAAAATAACGGATCTGCCACAGCTTCAGTTAATTTGGGAATTGCGCCATACTCTTATTTGTGGAATACAGGGGCTACGACGGAAACCATCACTAATTTACCTGCTGGAACATATACGGTAACTGTCACAGATGATAAGGATTGTACAGGTACTGCTTCTATCGTAATTATTGGAAGTGATGTCCCAGATGCTGGAGATTTAACAGGTGGCCCATTTGATTTTTGTGTAGATGGTAACGTCGATTTCGTATATGGAATATCTATCAATGGGGCGGTCGGAGCCAATTCAAGCTTTATTGTCACTGATGAAAGCGGTACAATACTAGCTTTACCAAATAACGTAGCAGAATTAGAAATGGTAAATTTTGATGCTGCAGGAGCAGGATCATGCTTTATTTATCATGTTAGTTACGATGGAAATATTGGACTCAATGTCTCAAATAATATTTCTAATCTATCAGGTTGTTTTGACTTGACTGGTCCTATTGAAGTGTTAAGACAAATTATTACAAATTCAGTTTCAGTTCTAAGCTTTGATTTAGATGATTGTGCAGCAAATACCGACTTCTCGGAATTTACAGCAGAATTTAACGGTGATTTGGGTTGTACTACCATGTCAGTAGTTGGGGGTAATTTATATGGAGGTTTATCACACTCTTGTACTCCCGGTGTAGAAAATCTCGGGATGTGTTTCGAAGGAAGTTTAGACTGTAATTTGGATGTGAACACAAGTAACAAATTAACGATTCCTATTCAGGTAGATCCGGGTTCAAATGGTGTCGGTGTGTTTTCTGGATTATCGTTTTTTGAACAAGCACCTGAAAATTTCGTTTGGTCTGATGGGACAACCGCCCCAAACAATTATCCATCACTTTTTGCCATCAGAATTTTTAAAGCTGGATCATTAATTTATCAGGATTTAACAATTCCGACCAATTTGGTTTGGTTCGAGCAAAATTTTGATTTTAGTTCAAATCCAGATTTTACTGTAAACACAAGTACTAATTTTACGATCGAGTTGATTCCTTATTGTGCAGCCGGAAATTCTTCAGTTTCAAATTCAATTTGGGATATTGATGAAATTGAGATTACTTCAAACTGTAGTATGGTTCCTGAAGGGGGTGTATTGAGTGGAGGTCCTTACAGTATATGTACCGATGGTGTGCCAGACTACATTACAGATTTGACACTCACAGAAAATGCCGGTGAATCTCATTCTATTGTAGTAACAGATCTATCCGGAGAAATAATGTACCTATTCCAGTCCATAAATCATCTTGCTATTTTCAACTTTGACAACGCTGAAGTAGGTTCATATCAAATTTGGAATTTTAGTGCTTCTGGTAATTTTACCGGACTCACAGTTGGAAATAACTTATTTGAAAATATCAATGGTTGTTATTCACTTTCTAACCCAATTGATCTAATATTGATGGAATGCGGTACTAGGATTTCTGTTTTCCCTAACCCTTCTAAAGGATTAATTAATATCTCTTTTGGAACGCCGGAATTTGAATATTACAAAATCAATGTGATTGATAATCTTGGAAGGGTGGTTAAATCTATCTCTTCGACTAAAGTTGCCTCCAAATATGTTACGATGGATTTACATGAATTGACTGGAGGAACATATAGCATCAAAATAGATACAGACAAGTCTACAGTTCTAAAGCGAATTGTAATTGCCAAATAAATGGAATTTTAAATTGGATGAATAGGTCATAGTTACAGCAACAATGATCTATTCACCTTTTGGACAAGACTAATCAGGAAACTGACAGCTATCTTACATTTTTAACTTAAGAATTCGTGACCTATATAGCATAATCTTGGTCCAAATAATTGGAAGACTATCTTTTATGAATAATGACAATTTCTTGTCATTAAGGAAGCTAGAATTCCATAAATCATAATTCCTTCAGATATTAATTCCTGATAACAAAAGGACCTTAAAATGCAAACAAAATTTACACTCTTCAAGTTTACCTTGATTCTAATTCTATTATGGTCAACTTCCAGTATTTTTTCTCAAAGTAATAACTGTCAATTGGACACTCTTTCAAGTGTGTGCTTTGATTTAGATGATTGCCATTCATTTTCTGGTGATAATTCTGCTACAGATTATTCTGAATTTGTTGGTGATGTCGAAAATCATCCGATGGGTTCTCAGTTTAACGTAGTAGGAAACCACTTATATGTAAATGATCCGGTTTCATTTCCTCACTCATGTACGCCCGGCAATAATGGTACTTCGGCAATGTGTATAAGTGCTTCACATCCGTGCAATTTTGTAGACGATAGTGATGGAGCAGTACGATTTGACATTGAATTAACTCCAGGACAAAGTGGCGTAGGTAGTTTAAGTTGCTTAAGTTTCTATGAAGCGGCACCAGAGTTTTTTAGTTGGAATGGTGGCGTTTCTGGTCTCAATAATTATCCACAGGAATATGGCGTTCGTGTAACCGTAAATGGCGTGGAGGTATTTAAACAAATTGATATCAATACTACATATGATTATAGTCTTGAGGTATTTGATTTTTCAAATAATCCAAGTTTCACAGTTACTCAACCTACAATCTTCTCTTTTGAATTATATCCTTATTGTACAGTTGGAAATGGCGGGTTTGTACATGCCTGGGATTTAGAGGATATCAAAGTCTATGAAAAAGTATTAAATACAAATATTGGAGGAGATTTGGTTTTCACTTCAAATGGTCAGGACTCATATGAGATTTGTGAGGGTCAAGAAGACCAAATATTTATGACCATCTTAAATCAGATGGGTTCTAATTCTGCCTATGTTGTAACAAACCAAAATGGGGACGTCGTTAATGTAAGCGCAAATCCTATTGATATCACTGCTTTGCAAGCTGGGGTATACACTATTTATCACATAAGCTATGATTCTGATTGTGGTGAAATACTTGTCGATACGGATCAAAACGTAGTGAGTTCAGGGGCGGTGACATTAGATTTGGAAGATTCTAATTGTGCCGAAATTGCAGCCTTTTCATTGATCCTGTTCCGCCAACCGGAACTTTTAATTTGCCGATAAAAGAATTCACAGTTAATATAACGCAAGCAGGTTACTATTCATTTACTCCGGCTTTAGAATGTGATTATATTTTCAATCTTTATCCTAGCAACGGTTTTGATCCAAGTAATTCGTGTAGCACAGCCAATTTATTAGCATTTGGTGGATATTCTGTTACCAATGGAATAGTGCAAAATGGAGGGGCGTATCTTACACCTGGTCAGTATCAATTGATTGTTTGCTCAATTGATTTTGCTTGTGTTGATGCTATTAGCAATGGTGCAATTCAAATATCATGTGCAGATTTAACGACAGGTACTAATATAAATGATATTGATCTTTGTCACGACTTGTCGAACGGTGTAACACTTACGATCCATGATAATCCAATTGCTTTTATATCTGGAGGTAATATTACACATACAACCTGTGGTCAAAATAATGGTAGTTTGACTTTGTCGATTTCTGGAGGGTCTGGACCTTATGATATTGATTGGAGTAATGGTTCTTCCAATACCAACACCATAAATAATTTATCTTCTGGTTCTTACAATGTAACCGTAACTGATTCTAATGGATGCATAGCTACAACTAATGCAACGGTTAATCCTTCTGTGGATATCAATATATCAGTTAATCATACAGACACTAGCTGTGGAGAGAACAACGGAAGTGCAAGTGCGAGTGTCAACAGTGGCAATGGAGGGTATTCATATTCTTGGAGTAATGGATCTAATAGTTCCAATATTAATAATCTGTCACCAGGAAATTATACAGTTACAGTTACAGATAATGATGGTTGTACAGATGTAGCCTCAGTAAATGTAGGCAGTTCAATAGGTGTTGATATCAGTGCGTCAGGTACAGACACAAGCTGTGGAGAAAACAATG
>JAHDHU010000048.1 GCA_020631135.1 Saprospiraceae bacterium
ATGATTGTGATTGAATAAATAGAAACAATTCGGTTAGAAAATTCAAGAGGTTGTCGATATCGACAGCCTCTTTTTTTTAATAACTAATCATGAAAGAATTCAAATTTACATCAGAAGTCAATGCCAGTTTTTTGCGCAATCGATATCGGCTAATTTCAACACCACGTGTAGATATGTTCAACAAGGGGGCGATCTCTTTGGTAGTAAGGTTTAACCTTAAGTAAGCACAGAGTTTTAAATCAGTTGAAGACAGTTTTGGATATTCTTCTTTGATTCTTTTTAAGAAATCATGATGTACCTTATCGAAGTGGTACGAGAAATTTTGCCAATCTTCTTCCAATCGATTGTCGCTATTTAATAGACTAAAAACTTTTTTAAGCTCTTTCTTCGCTGCAGGATCCTTAATGTTCTTTCGTACGTTTTCAATTTCTGTTTGGATCTGTTTTAGAGTTTCACTTTTCTGCAATAGATGCATAGTCAAATTGGCTAACTCATTGTTCTTATATTTAATCTCACTCTGCAATTTTTCATTTTCCAAATCCTGAACTTTTTCTTCAGTTTCTTTTTTTTGCGTGAGTATTATTTCTTTCTCCTTTTTTATTCTTCTATTTGGTAATGTTACGAGTAAGAGAATAATCAGTCCTGCAAGTATGAGATAAACAACTTTCATTAGCCAGGTGGCAAACCAAGGAGGTTTTATTTCGAAAGAATAAGCCTCAATCTCTCCACTCTCGATACCCTCTTTTCTCGCTTTGACCAAGAAAGTATACTCACCATGGGGCAAATTGGTGTATTCTTTGAAGCGAATATTTGACCAATTTGACCAATGGTCCTCAAAACCATCCAGTTTAAAACTGTATTTAACATTTCTTGATTTCCCTTCGATCAATTCTGAAACAAAATCAAAACGCAAATCATTAAATTCAAAATCTACCTCGCTCCGATCAGGTATTGTACTAAATCCCGTATAAAGAATACTATCCCTAATTCCATCACTTAAGGTAATTTTTTTAAGATTTACACTTAAATTATTGTTGATCGAAGAATCAAAAATACTTTTATGAATCACTCCTTTATTTGTACATAGGAAGGCCTCATTTGCACTTAAAGGAAAAAGATTTTCAAAACCTCCTACAAAAGGCATCTCTCCATTTAAGAAAATCTCTTTTTTAAGTTTTAAATCCAATCCCGAATTATTCATTTTTATCGTTCCACATTCCTTATCGGTGATGTACCACAATCCATTTTTACTTTCAATAAATCTTCGGAAATTGTGTCCTTTAAAAAATGACATAAATTTTTCATCTATATCGAACGATTTGAGATCATAATCGTATTTGTATATGTGATCATCTGTACTAACAAATATCAAATCATCGATTTCATGAACATAACAGTTCTCAAAATTTGCGATCCCATCTTTTTTACCAATCGTATCAATTTCAATATCTTGAAAATCGTTTTTAAATTGAATTTTAAATAGGCCTTTATAAGGGTGACTGACCCATAAATAACCTTCTTTGTCTAAGTACATTATTCGCGAAGATTCTTGAAATCCCGGATATCGTTTAACAAAATTCCATTCAGCTCCTTTTTTCTCAAAAAGATCGAGACCAGCATAGGTCCCTACAATCATTAAATTTGGCATCAATTTCTCAAATCGCCAAGCTCCTATCAATGGAGAAATTTCTTTAGCCGAACCATTTTCTAGAATTTCGAAAGCTCCATGGTTATGACCCATATAAAGCCTATCATCGATAATATCTAAACCCCACACTTGACCTTCCGAATTTTTTATTAAGTCAAACTTCGTTTCCTTTAGCGGATTATAATAATCCCTTTTTTTCAGCTTATACAAGCCATTATTGGTTCCGAAGTAATAATGGTCTTTCCATTCTAAAATGTCATATAAGGCACCTTCTAAGTCCCCGTCTGGGTAAATTCTGCCATTGGCATTACTTAAACTAATCTTATCTATCCCATTGTAGGTTCCTAGCCAAAGATTACCATTATTGTCGATGGTAATGGTCGTAACCGTATTGTTTTGTAATCCAGCTTGTTTGTTTAACAATAACTCTACCCTTCCTTCCATATTAAAGGATATTATTCCACCAATCTCTGTACCTAAATAAAGATGTTTCAGGTCAGAATGAAAAGCCGCAGATATAACCCTGTTTTTAACTAAATAGGACTCAGCTTGTGTCTCCCACTTCTTAATTGTCTGACCATTAAAAAGAAATAAGCCATTTGAACTGGTAATCAACAAAGCTTCTTGATCGTTTATAGCCACAATATCTACAATGGCTTTTTTAGCCATGTTTTCACTTCCATCTACAAATTGCTTTTCATTATTTTCATCAATGGTAAAAAGGCCCTTATCCCATTCATTATAAAATATCCTTTCCTGAAATGAAGCTAAAAAAGTTATGGAACCTTCAGAAGGAAAGATATTTACCTCATCTTCCCCTAATTGAAATATTTTATTTCTTGACCTGAAATAAACTTTTTCCTTGAGCTCGACTATTTCCCAAACATCGTCCAATGAACTAAATTCTTTAGGAATCATATTTTTAAGATCAATAAACTCAAATTGACCATCTGCATAATCGAAATAACCAATTTCATCTTGACCTCCAACCCAGATTCGATCAGAATTTTTAGAAATTTCCAAAGATCGCAGTATTGTTTTATTTGGCGTTTCGTGCAACTTCCATCCAATTCCATCAAATATTAAAAGTCCTTCGTTATTAGAAAACAGGATTTGTCCTTGTTTTAAGCATGATGATTCCCAATTTTGGGTACCTGCCCTGTATTCTTCTCTAGAATAATTGATTACTTCTGGAAATCCTAAATTGTTTACCTGAGAAAGTAAGAGATTATCAATTGTGCATATAGTAAAAAGGAAAATTGCAATAAGCAATTTCTTGATATCCAGCATCTTATGAATATATTTGTACTTAAGCATATTTTACCCTGTAGTACAAATATTGTGCTATGATGTATTATTGATGTAGTTATTTTGCTCGATTACCTATTTTTATTGCACTATTATTATAGAAAATTTAAAACTAATTCAAGAATTAAATTATTAGAACCAATGAAAAAAGCGCTACTCTTTTTGCTTTTTGCGATGCCTATGGCTCTATTCTCGCAATCAGTAACCTTAGATTATGAAACTCCTGAAACCTCCAATGATTTTCAAATCTTTGGTGGAAATCTTGAAGGAGTTATTACCAATAACATTACTAACCCGGCACCAGATGGTGTGAATGGTTCGACAACTGTGTTAGAAGGTAAAAAAGCATCAGATGCCCCAGATTGGGGTGGAATGTTTACACAACCTTCTTTGGATCAGCATATCGACGGAAATTCTGGTGGTACTGTGTGTTTTGATATCTGGACTTCGGCTGCAGTTCCGATTCTTTGTAAACTAGAAAATGAAGATGCAACCAATGTATGGGAGCTTTCTGTAAATTCGGCAGGTTCTTCCGCTTGGGAAAACATGTGTTTTGACCTGAGCATGAATGGAAATGGAGGTGCTCCAGCCTCGGGAACATTTTCTAAGATTGTACTTTTTTACGATTTTGGTACTGTTGGTAATGGATCAGAACAGTTGTTTTATTTGGACAACATCAGTTATTCTACTGTAAGTACTATAGTTTGCCAAGACCTATTCAATTTTGAACCTACTTCACCTGATAGTTTCTCAACTTTTGGAGCAACGGACACCACATTATATGCTTCTGAATTTATCATTGCAAATCCAGGTCCTGACGCTGTAAATGGTTCAGCTATGGTAATGGAATATACTAAACAGGCTGGTGCAGCAACTTGGGCCGGAATGTTTTTCGATCTCGATCAACCTGTCGATGCAAACCTGGCTTATGAAGTTTGTGTAGATTATTGGTCTCCTACCGGTGGAGATTTACTATTCAAAATTGAAAAGATTGATAATCCTTCTGATTCTTGGGAAAACCTTGGAACTTCTAATTCAGCCGGTGGATGGGAAACTATCTGTTATGATTTAACACAAGATGATATTGGAGGTGGAGCAACTGGACCTGCAACAGGTAGAACATTCGATAGAATGGTTTTGTTTGCAAATTTCGGAACTGAAGGCGGAGCAACTGATGAAGTATATTATTTTGATAATATCTTAGTGAAAATTAATAATGATTTAGAAGATTACGATGTTAGCTTTTCGGTAGATATGAATGGTGTTACTGGTTTTACGCAGCCTTATGTAAGTGGAACTTTTAACAATTGGTCAGGAGATGCAAATCCTATGGATGATGCAGATGGTGATGGCATTTGGGAAGCAACTCTTTCTATTGAACAAGGGCAACATGAATACAAGTTTACCTATGACAACTGGGCTGGACAAGAAGACTTTACAGATAAAGCTTATGCTTGTACCGTAGTTGATCCTTCAGGACAATTTGTAAATAGATCTTTGGTTGTAACCGAAAATGCCACGGAAGGAACATATTGTTTTAATAGTTGTTTCGCCTGTGGTGCTGGAGTTACCATTGAGTTTAACTTAGGACAAGGAAATGAAACTGTTGATCCAGCTGGATTTCACATTGCCGGTGGAGGAAACTTTGGAGTGCCCGGAGACAATCCTATGACTGATAATGGAGATGGATCACATACGATCAGAATGGAGCGTGAAGTGGGCTTTAGTTCTCATTATACCTTCACCAATGGTGCATGTCCTGCATGGGATTGCAAAGAGGATATTGCTGGTCAAGCATGTGCTGATCCTGCAAACTTCAACGATCGATTCTTAATGCCTGTAACACAGGATACAGTTCTTAATACGTGTTTTGGACTTTGTTCTACAGATTTACTCTGTGGTGATGCCGCCATCAGAATGGTAACCTATGCAGTTGATATGAATAATTATGCAGGGACTTTCACGCAAGTGTATATGAGCGGAACTTTCAACGGTTGGTCTGGAGATGCAAATCCTATGGATGATGCAGATGGTGATGGTGTATGGGAGACAACTTTAGAATTGATTCCTGGAATGATTGAATACAAGTTCACTTTAGATAATTGGGCAGCACAGGAGCTTTTTGATGATAAATCATATTCTTGTACAGTTGTTGATCCATCTGGACAGTTTGTCAATAGATCCCACACTGTTTCTCAAGACGAAACGGTAGGGCCTGTTTGTTTCAACAGCTGCTACGCTTGTGGCGAAGCCATCAATATCACGATAAATTTAGGTGAAAACGGAACAGTCGTAGACCCTGCAGGATTCTTTATTGCGGGTGGAGGCAACTTCGGAAATCCCGGTGATTACCCACTTACCAATGATGGTGACGGTGTTCATTCTGTGACCCTTGAGCGAAATATGGGCTTCGAATCATACTATACTTTTACTAATGGTGCATGTCCCGATTACTCATGTAAAGAAGATATCGCAGGTCAAGAGTGTGCAGATCCTGACAACTTTAATGACAGATATATGGGACCATTTACTGGTGATGCTGAAATAAATACTTGTTTCGGAAGTTGTATGACTTTGGCACAATGTACTTCAGGTTTAAATGATTTCGAATTCGATCAAAACATTTTCGAAATAAGACCTTCATTAGTTTCTAACGGAACAACCCAATTGTACTTTGGTGATTCTTACACTGAACAAAAGAATCTTACCGTGATAAACAATATTGGTCAAGTTGTATTTACTGCTCAAATTAATGGATCCAATTCATTTCAGAGTTTAGATCTATTTGATATGGCTGATGGTATTTACTTTGTAAATGTAACTACAGAAGGTAAACAGCAAACTCAACGTATCGTTTTATATCGATAATTTAATTTTCAGGTAGAGATCTTTCAGATCTCTACCTTTTTATAAATTTTTTAAGATCTGAAGTATAATGGAGAAAAATCTATCTACTCTACTATTTATTATATTAATTGCAGTTTCAGCATATGGTCAGCAAACCGTCGGTGGTACCGTTGTTGATGAGGAAGGAGCTCCCATGATTGGAGTAAATATTCTTGAGAAAAATACTTCCAATGGAACAATTACCGACTTTGATGGCAAATATGAACTTACAGTTGGAGAAAATGCAATTCTTGTTTTCTCTTATTTGGGTTATTCCGATCAAGAATTTGAAATTCAAGGTCAATCCGTCATTGATGTCAATCTCGCTCCTAACGCAAACGAATTAGATGAAATCATCGTGGTTGGTTATGGTGTACAAAAGAAAAAAGTTGTCACAGGTGCTATCTCCAAAGTAAAAGCAGAAGAATTAGAAGAGCAAAACATAACACGTTTAGATGATGCTCTGCAAGGAAGAACTGCCGGCGTCCGTGTTATTGCCAACTCAGGACAACCTGGTGATGGAGGTACCATCAGAATTCGAGGTACAGCATCATTTGGAGCAAGTGACCCCCTTTATGTAGTTGATGGAGTGATCATAGGTGGAGGAATTGATTATTTAAATCCAAATGATATTGAAAGTATCGAAGTTTTAAAGGATGCCGCATCCGCGAATATTTATGGTGCTCGTGGTACGGGAGGAGTAGTTTTAGTTACCACCAAAAAAGGTGAAAAAAATAAAACTACGGTTCAACTTCAAAGTCTTTATGGAGTTCAAGCACCAGCAAGGTTACTACCCACATTAAACTCATTTGAATATGCTACCCTACTAAATGAAGCTTCGGTAGCAGCTGGTGGCCCAATCAAATTTGAAGATCCTTCCAGTTTAGGAGAAGGCACGAATTGGCAAAAAGAAATATTTAGGAATGACGCCCCCATTCAAAACCATCAATTTAGTGTTTCTTCTGGTACAGATAACAGCACTTATTTTATGTCACTCGGATACTTTAATCAGGATGGTATCATTCAAACATCGGGTTATGAAAGATTCACAGCAAGATTAAACGCAACTGTTGAAGCCAACAAACATTTGAAATTTGGTTCTAACCTCTCCTATTCAAGAATTAAAAGTAGAGGTGTTTCAACCAATTCAGAATTTGGTTCTCCTTTGAGTCGTGCTGTAAACCTTGACCCGATAACTCCTTTATTAGAAACTGATCCTGACGTGCTCAATTCAACAGTATTTCAAAATTTTGCTGTAGTTAAAAATGAAGAAGGTATTCCTTATGGAATATCTGATTTGGTTACTTCTGAAGTTTTAAATCCAGTTGCAGCATTAAATACTGCAGAAGGAATCGGATACAGTGATAAAATCGTAGCTAGTTTCTTTGGTGAAGTAAGTTTTCTAAAGAACTTCACATTTACTTCTCGAATTGGTACTGACTTAGCATTCTGGGGAGGAGAAGGTTTTACACCAATATTTTATCTAAATTCTTCTAATCGAAATGACTTAACCAGCTATAATAGATCTCAGAATAGAGGTTTGTACTGGATTTTTGAAAATTTTGTAAAGTATAATTTAAAGTCTGGCAATCATACTTTTGAAGCTGTAGTTGGTACTTCTGCTGAAGAAAATAAAGGTCAAGGTATAAGTACAACAATTACTGACATCCCAGTTGATAACCTTGCAGATGCATCTTTTGGATTCTTTGCCGCTCCGGATAATCAATTTGCAGGAGGTTTCGAATATTTAAATACTAGATTAGGTTACATCGGCCGTGTCAACTATAATTTCTCAGAGAAGTATTTATTTTCCGCGCAAATGAGAGTTGATGGTTCTTCAAGTTTTGGACCCAATAATAAATACGGCTACTTCCCTTCTGTTTCTCTTGGATGGATTGTTTCGGATGAAGATTTCTTTAATTCGTCAGCGATTAATTACCTCAAAATTAGAGGGTCCTGGGGAATTAGTGGTAATGATAATGCAGGGTCATTTGGCTTTGTATCTACCTTAGGTGGAGGACGAAATTACACCTTTGGTTTAGACGAAATCTTAACCAATGGTGTTGTGCCTGATGCCTTAGCAAATCCAGATCTAAGATGGGAAAGAACCATTAGTCCTAATATTGGCTTTGATGCGAAACTTTTCAGAAAATTCAGTTTAACACTAGATTTTTATAAGAAAACCACAGATGGCTTGCTATTGGGTCTAGATGTACCTGGATATGTTGGTAATAATGCACCACTTGGAAACATTGCCGATATGGAAAATAAAGGTTTTGATGTAGAATTGGGATACGTAACATCATCAGGAAACTTTGATATTTCAATCAAAGGAAACTTAGCCTACAATCAAAATACTGTTGTGAGCATCGGTCAAGAAAAAGAATTTTTAACAGGGGCGCGTTTTGGACCTCAAGGACTCGAGATTACGAGAACTCAACCAGGCTTACCGATAAATTACTTTTTTGGGTACCAAACAGATGGTCTTTTTCAGAATGCCGAAGAGATTGCAGCTTATGCTAACACAGATGGTGAACCAATTCAGCCTAATGCATCTCCCGGAGATATCAAATTTATTGATATTAACAACGATGGTATCATAGATGCTGATGACCGAACTTTCATTGGAGATCCAACAGCACCATGGACCTACGGTGGTAATATTGATATAGGTTGGAAAAACTTCGAACTTTCAATTTTCGGTGTTGGAGTATATGGAAATAAAATTTATAAAATTCTCAGAAGATTTGATTTACAAAATGCCAACTTCACAGGTGAGGCTTTAGAACGATGGACAGGTGAAGGAACCAGCAACGATTACCCGCGATTAGTTACAAATGATCCAAATGGAAACTTTAGTAATTCCTCGGATTTCTTTTTAGAAGATGGTCATTTTTTCAGAATAAAAAATCTGCAACTTTCTTACGACATTCCAAAACGAAATCTTGTGCGATTGGGATTCGAAAAAATTCGGATATATGTTCAAAGTAAAAACCTCCATACTTTTACCAAATATTCTGGTTTTGATCCTGAGATAGGTGGAGGTAGTTATGGAATTGATAGAGGTTTCTATCCTCAAGCCAGATCATTTAATGTAGGTTTAAATGCATCATTTTAAATAATTCAACTGATTAGAAACATGAAAAAAACATATATATTATCAACACTAGTTCTAATCCTTTTTTCCTCTTGTGGAACCGAATTTTTAGAATTAGATCCACGTGGACAAGAGTTAGAGAGTAATTATTACACTACCGAAGATGAAATCTTTGAAGCCTTAGTTGCTACTTACGATGTATTACAATGGCAAGGAACCAACGGATGGACCATGAAAATGGGACTTTTAAATTCAGCCTCTGACGAAACCTTTGCAGGAGGTAGTGATGCTTCAGATCAACCGTCTTGGGTTGCTTGGGACGCATTCACTTTAGATCCTTTTTTAGGCCCTCAATCTGGTTTGTGGAACAAAAACTTTACAGGTATTTATCGTGCTAATTTAGTTTTGGAGAAACTCGAGTTGAATGCTGAAAATTTTTCAGAAGAGTTCACCAATCGTACCGTCGCGGAAGCCAAGTTTTTAAGAGCATTCTATTACTTTGATTTAGTAAGGTTATTTGGGAATGTACCTCTAATTACTAAAACTCTAGGTGGAGACGAAATATTCGCACAAACTCAAAATCCGAAAGCTGAAGTTTATACGCAAATTGAGCAAGATCTCAATGACGCTAAAAATACATTCGAATTACCTGCTACAATTCCTCCAAGTGATTTTGGAAGAGTAACACAGGGAGCAGTAACAGCTTTATTAGGAAAAGTGATTCTTTATCAAAATGATGAATCAAGGATGGGAGAAGCAGCTGCACTTTTTGATGAAGTCATCAATGCTGGGATTTATGATCTAGAACCTGAATATGAAGATATTTTTAAAACAGAAAATGAATTTGGTATTGAATCAATTTTTGAAATCCAACATTCTGGAAATCAGAGTGGAGGATGGGAAAATTTTGCCAACGGAACTGAAGGAAATTACAGTGTCCAATTCTTCGGAATGAGAGATTTCGTAGGTCCTACTTACGCTACAGGTTGGAGTTTTTGTCCTGTAACACCTAAATTGGTTGAACTCATGCAATTTGATCCGAGAAGAGATGCGACTATAGTCGATGGCAACTTGCTTAAAGCACAGGGTGCAAGCTATACCGAAGGATACCAAAACACAGATTACTTCATCAGAAAATATGCGCCTCTAGCTGATGAGAGAGCACTGGACGGAGAACCTGCTTTAAACTGGGCTAATAATGAAAGAGAAATCCGTTTAGCGGATGTCTATTTAATGGCAGCTGAAGCATACGCAAGATCCGGAGATGAAAGCACAGCGAAACAAAGATTAAATAGAGTTAGACAAAGAGTTTCTTTACAACCAATCACGGCACCTTCTGGTCAAGATTTATTGGATTCAATATTTAAAGAAAGGATGATGGAATTGGCAACAGAAGGTCATAGATTTTTCGACCTGGTAAGATCCGGAAGAGCCGAAGCAGAACTCGAAAATTTTGTTGTTGGAAAACACGAATTATTACCAATACCACAGTCCGAAATAGATATTACTGAAGGACTGATTATTCAAAATCCAGGTTATTGATTTAAAAAGATTTAAGTTATGAGGAAAATAAAGTTATTATTGACGTTGGCCGTTATTTTGGGAATTTGGTCCTGTGAACCTTTCGAAGAAAATAAGCCACTTTTGGGAGATCCTCCTGTGGCATCTTTTGACATTTCTGCTGGAGCAACTCCAAACGACTTTACCCTGACCAATACTACATCAGATGTATTTATCGTCAATTGGGTCGTCGAATCTTTAGGTACTTTTGAAGGGGAAACAGTTGATGTCCAATTAAACAGCATTGGAGATTATATGGTAACCCTTACAGTGTTCAATGATGGAGGCCATGATTCTACTTCACAAATTATTTCGGTCACTCAAGACGGCGAACAGCCTTGTATTGGGAATATAGAATTACTAACCAATTGCAGTAGTAAGGTTTGGAAACTAGCTTTCGAGGCAAACGCACTTCATGTTGGACCTAATGCTACAGAAACCTGGTGGGGAAATTCGGAAGATGATCTTGATGCACGTGCATGCATTTTTAATGACGAATACATCTTTAATGAAGACCTTTCATATGAATATGATAACAAAGGAGATTTCTGGGCGGATGCAGATGGAGACGGCAATATTTGGCCTGCGGATTTAGGACTACCAGTTGGATGCAATGATGCCTCATTGTGGCCAAGTCAATATCAGGCTTGGAATTCTGGTGTACATAATTTTAGCACCCTCGATAATACGCTGACGCTTTCAGGAGACGGGGCACATTTAGGGCTTTATAAAGTGGCAACCAATGCCGAGGTGAGTCAACCTCAAAGTTCGGTTAGCTACCAAATTATGGAATTGACTTCTGACAGGATGGTATTGATTGCTGATCACAACGGTGTTGTTTGGAGATATACCCTAAGTTCTAATTAATCGAAATAAAATAAACTAAATTTAGATGCGATATTTATTGATTTTAATAGGCTTAAGCTTTTTTAGCTTTGGTTGTGGTGAAAATGGAGGAGGAAATGAGCCTGGTGCAGGGACGAATCCTAAATTATCAATAGGACATGTAACTCTTTTCGAAGGTCAAACAAATTCGAATTTTAATTTTCAAGTCAATTTATCTGAATCCAGTGAGGAGCTAGTGACTGTAGACTTTGCCACAATGGAAATTTCTGCAGGTGAAAACACGGATTTTATTCCACAATCTGGAACGTTGATCTTTGATCCAGAAGTTACCAATCAAACGATTTCCATCGAAGTTGTTGGAGATGAATGGAAAGAAAATGAAGAAGAATTCAAAGTAGTTTTATCCAATCCGACCAATGCGACTATTTCAAATGCAGAAGGAATTGGTACGATAAGAGATGAAGACACTCAATTATTTATCGATGAAGATGGCTACTCTACCCCGCTAAGTTATCCGGGCATGACACTTGTCTGGAATGATGAATTCAATGGGACTACGCTAGATCCAGCTTGTTGGACAAGAGAACAAGGAAATCATGGCTGGGGAAATAATGAATGGCAAAACTATACAGATCGAGAGGAAAATGCTTATCTCACAGATGGTAAGCTTATTATTGAAGCCAAAGAAGAAAATTTTGGAGGATCAAATTATACCTCAGCTAGATTAATTACTAAGGATAAAAAATCCTTTGCATTTGGCCGTATAGATGTACGAGCCATTTTACCTGAGGGTCAAGGTGTTTGGCCCGCCATTTGGATGCTGGGTAGTAATTTCTCAACAGTGGGTTGGCCAGCTTGTGGTGAAATAGATATAATGGAACTTATTGGTCACCAACCGAGCACAGTTCATGGAACAGCACATTGGGGTCCACAGGGTCAAACATTTAGCTTTAATGAAGGCGAACATTATGATCTACCTTCTTCCGAAAAATTCTCTGATAAGTATCATGTATTTTCAATTATTTGGGAAAATGACAAAATAGAATGGTATGTAAACGATAATAAATTCTTTTCCTTGACACCAAATCAAGTGAGTCCATCGTACCCTTTTAATGCAGAATTTTTCTTTATACTAAATATCGCAGTAGGTGGTAATTGGCCAGGGTATCCAGACAATACTACCCAATTTCCGCAGCAAATGATCGTGGATTACATTAGAGTATTTCAATAACAAAAAAAATTAACCTATCCATTTCAATAAAATTTCGATAGGTTTTTTTCTAACCGATTTACAATTTCTACCAAGGAAACATTATCGATGAAAAATTTTCTTATAGTTCTTTCAATCTTTATACTTTGTCAAAGCTGTAACAAAAAAGCTGTGGTCCCGACTATTATTCCACAACAAACCAAGACTAGCATTAATGCCTCTCCCCACGTGGAAGCCTTAATCGCAAAAATGACTCTTGAAGAAAAAATTGGGCAAATGACTCAATTTAATGGTTTTTGGGATGCGACAGGACCAGTACCAAAAAAAGATGACAATAACTGGAAATACGATCTGCTCAAAGCAGGAAAAGTAGGGTCTGTTCTCAATGTTAGTGGCGCAGAAAACGTTTGCAAAATGCAAGAGGTTGCAATGAATTCCAAATTAGGAATTCCATTGATTTTTGGATTGGATGTTATACATGGACATAAAGTCTTAACCCCTATCCCATTGGCTGAATCATGTAGTTGGAATTTAGATCTAATCGAAACTTCAGCGGCTAATGCAGCAAAAGAAGCCGCAGCAAGAGGCATCAATTGGACTTTCGCTCCAATGGTAGATATTTCACGTGATGCTAGATGGGGACGAGTCATGGAAGGTGGAGGTGAAGATCCATACCTAGGATCTTTAGTTGGAGCCGCACGAGTAAAAGGTTTTCAAGGCTCAGACTTAAAAAATGAATTTACGATTGCAGCATGTGTAAAACATTTCGCAGGATATGGTTTTGCTGAATCAGGTAAAGATTATAACACTGCAGATGTTGGAACTTCAACACTCTACAACACAATTCTTCCTCCGTTTAAAGCTTGTGTAGATGCGGGTGCATTGACGGTAATGAATTCATTCAATGTCCTTAACGGTATACCTGCAACTGGAGATAAATTTTTACAACGAGATGTCTTAAAAGATCAATGGGGCTTCGAAGGATTCATCGTTTCTGATTGGGGTTCCGCAAAAGAAATGATTGACCATGGCTTTTCAAAAGATTTGAAGCATGCTGCCGTTCAAGCTGCAAACGCAGGGTCTGATATGGATATGGAATCTTACGCTTACATTACACATTTAGCAGAGGCCGTGAATGAAGGATTGGTCGACATTAAACACATAGATGATGCTGTTAGAAGAATATTAACAGTCAAAGAAAAACTTGGTCTATTTGATGATCCCTACAAATATTGTAATACGGATAGAGAAAAAGAATGGGTTTACAATGAGGCATTCAACAAAGACGCTTTGGCATTAGCCAATGAGTCAATCGTACTGCTAAGAAACGAAAACAATACCCTACCCTTAGATAAATCGAAGAAAATTGCTGTCATCGGGACATTAGCAAATGACAAAACAAGTCCTCTTGGAAATTGGAGAATGGGCTCAGACGATGGCACTTCTATTTCTGTACTAGAAGGTTTAAAAAATCTAAACGTAGATTACTCATACGCTGAAGGAGCTAAATTGATCACAAATGAGCCAAGTTTTGTGTTTGAAATGATCGTCGAAGAAAAAGACAAAAGTGGCTTTCAAGAAGCAATCGATCTCGCACCCTCTTCTGATCAAGTAATTATGGTTTTAGGTGAACATGGTTACCAATCTGGAGAAGGAAGAAGTCGATCAAAGCTAAATTTTCCAGGGTTACAAGAAGAATTGTTACGTAAGATTTATGAAGTAAATAAAAATATTGTCTTGGTCGTAATGAGTGGTCGTCCTCTTGTTTTAACTTGGGCAAACGACAATCTTCCTGCGATTGTTCAAGCGTGGCAATTAGGGACCGAAAGTGGGAATGCGATTGCGCAAACCTTATACGGTGATAATAATCCTAGCGGAAAATTGACCATGTCTTTTCCGCGTTCTGTGGGTCAAATGCCACTTTACTACAATCCTTACACGACTGGCAGACCTGGACCGTTGCCAGATATGGTATTTTGGTCACACTATATCGACGAATCAAATGCACCTTTATACCCTTTTGGATTCGGTCTGAGTTATAGCACTTTTACTTATTCTAATTTGACCATTGACGCAAGTCAAAAAAATAAAGTGATGGTAGGCATAGATGTCACCAATGAAAGTAAACGCGAAGGTAAAGAGGTTGTGCAATTATACCTTCAAGACAAAGTAGCTTCGGTCGTACGTCCTATTACAGAATTAAAAGGATTTGAAAAAATAACATTAGGTCCAAAAGAGTCCAAACGTGTTGAATTCGTGCTTACTTCCAAAGAGTTAGGTTTTTTCGATAATGTAGGCAAATTTGTGGTAGAAGGTGGAGAATTTAATGTGATGGTCGGAGGCAGCTCTTCTACTGGAATAAAAGGATCCTTTAATCTACAGCAAAATCAAGTGGATGAATAAATTCATTTTCTTTTTTATTCTTTTCCTTGGCAATGCTTTGACAGATCTAAGTGCCCAAGGTTTTTTAAAAACAACTGGCAAAGCTATAACTAATGAAGAAGGCGACACCATTCTTTTAAGAGGTATGGGACTTGGAGGATGGATGTTGCAAGAAGGATACATGCTACAAACTGAGGGGTTTGCAGGTGCTCAATGGCAGCTCAGAGAGAAAATTTCTGAACTGATTGGCGAAGAAGCTACGCAAGATTTTTACGATGCCTGGTTAGAAAACAATGTCACAAAAAACGATATCGATTCCTTAAAGGCATGGGGTTATAATTCTGTAAGACTCCCATTACATTATAATTTATTCACCCTGCCCATTCAAGAAGAACCAGTTGCCGGTCAAAACACTTGGCTTGATAAAGGATTCGAATTGACAGATTTACTTATCGAATGGTGTGCAGCAAACGAAATGTATGTCATACTTGATCTGCATGCAGCTCCGGGAGGTCAAGGTGCGAATGAAGGTATTTCAGATTACAACTCTGCTTTTCCATCATTATGGGAAAGTCAAGAAAACAGAGATAAAACCGTTGCTTTATGGCGAAGAATTGCAGAACGCTATGCAAATGAACCGTGGGTCGGCGCTTATGACTTATTAAATGAACCCAACTGGAATCTACCAGGTGGCACGCTTTTGCGCAACTTGTATAATGACGTCACAAGTGCCATTCGAGAAGTTGATGACAAACATATTATTATTATTGAAGGCAATTGGTTTGCAAATGATTTCACCGGTTTAACACCACCTTGGGATGATAACATGATGTATGGACCCCATAAATATTGGTCTTACAACAATCCAAGCGACAACAACTGGTTGACCTCTATTAGAGATAGTTACAATGTACCAATCTACCTCGGAGAAAGCGGAGAAAATTCAAATGCTTGGTATCGCGATGCTATTAAACTTTTGGAAAGTGAAGGATTTAGCTGGGCATGGTGGACGCATAAAAAAGTTGAATCGATAACTTCTCCGATGTCCATCCAAAAGACTTCAAAATATCAAGCACTCTTGAATTATTGGAATGGCAATGGTGCTCAACCCTCTGAGGAAGATGCCATACAAGGCTTAATGGAATTGGCAGAAAACTCGAACATCGTAAACTGCCGTGTGCAGCATGACGTAAATGATGCAATGTTTAGACAGGTGCAAACAGATGAAACAAAAGCTTTTAGTCCAAACAACATACCCGGAATAGTTTACGCTGTAGATTTCGATTTAGGCACCAATGGCTTTGCTTATTACGACAAAGATGTAGCCACCTATCATGTCGCTACTGGAAATTTTACCGCTTGGAATACAGGTTGGCAATATCGTAATGATGGTGTCGATATCGAAAACTGTCAAGATAATTTTAATTCTAATGGATACAATGTCGGCTGGATCGTTGAAGATGAATGGATGAAATATACCGTGAATGTCTTAGAAGAAGGTCTTTATAATGTTAATGTAAGATACGCAGGTGGTGCAAGTGGAGGAGAATTTAGCCTTTCGGCGAATGGCAGTGAACTGACAAGATCATATTTTTTAGGAAATACCGGAGGCTACCAAAATTGGACATCAGTTATCGTAGAAGATATTGTATTGACTCCACAAGATAGTTTCTTGACCTTCAAAAATTTAGGTACGGGGTACAACTTAAACAGTTTCCAGTTTATTAAAATCGGTGAATCCTCCGATGTCGAAACTAAATTTACATCAGCTTGCACAATTGATGAGTTTAAAATTGCGGTCAATTTGTCTAAGCCTTTAGAGACAACTACATCCACCTCTCCTTCTGACTTTGAAATTTTTATTGATGGAGAACCTTACGCAGTTACTGAAATCGCTATAAACAATGAAAACCCTAGGCAAATATTTATATCATCAGAACAAGAAATGGCCTTCGGACAAGAGATAGAAATTTCTTTCAGTGGTGATCAATTAATAAGTTTTGACGGAGACGCTGTTCTACATTTTACGCTAAAGGAAGTGAAAAATAATTTACCATTCCGTCACACGATACCGGGAAAGATAGAAGCAGAAGATTTTTTCTTTCAATCAGGTGTCCAATTAGAAAATTGCAATGATATTGGTGGTGGCCAAAATATTGGTTATTTAGATCCGGGTGACTATTTAGAGTATCGAGTAAATGTTCTTTTTAGTTCAGTGTTTAAATTAGATTTTAGAACTGCCTCCGAAAGTTCTACGGGTTCTGTAAGACTCAGTTTAATAGATGACGCTGGTAACGTATTCGATCTCAATGATGTATCATTACCTCCTACAGGAGGCTGGCAAGACTGGGAGACCTATTCAACTAATCAACAAATTCCGGAAGGTAGTTATGTTTTGAGGATGACGATTTTAGGATCTCAGTTTAATGTAAACTGGATTGAATTTAAATCTTTGAGTCCGACCACTGATTTTGATTCTTTCTCAAAAATCTCTATTTACCCGAATCCTACCAATGACCGAATCTACGTAAGATCGGAAGCTACAGAAATATCAACTTTACAATTGATGGATCTCCAAGGCAGGATCCTACTTTCTAAACAAAGTAATTTGTCTCAAGGAATAGACGTCAAGCACCTTCCTCATGGCATATACATTTTAAAAATTAAGTCAGCTGGAAATCAAGTTTTATTCGAAAAAATATTGAAACAATAATTTAATTTATCAAGAACCAAACGAAATGGCACTTCTAAGTTTTATCTCTTTTACCGCAATAGTTGCAGGATTATCATATTGGTTAACAGGAAAAACAGAGGAAACTTCTGATGGGTATTTTCTAGGTGGAAGAAGTTTGACGGCCGGAGTAATTGCCGGTTCATTATTATTAACTAATTTATCCACCGAACAGATTGTCGGATTAAATGGACAAGCTTACACTGAAGGAATCCTCGTGATGTGCTGGGAAACTTTAGCAGCAATTGCCATGGTGGTAACTGCCGTATTTTTGCTTCCAAGATATCTTAAAGGTGGACTTACAACAGTTCCCCAATTTCTACAAACGAGATATGACACATGGACTAAAACGATTGCTTCAGCTTTATTTTTGACAGGTTATGTGGTGGTTTTACTTCCAATCGTTCTCTATTCTGGATCTTTAGCGATTGTAACTATGTTTGATATCCCGCAAGCTTTGGATATCAGCCACACTTCGGCGCTATGGTTATGTGTTTGGTCTATAGGTATCATTGGATCCATATATGCAATTTTCGGAGGTTTAAAAGCAGTCGCTGTCTCTGACACCATTAATGCAATTGGATTGTTGTTCGGAGGATTTTTGCTGACGTATTTAGGTTTACAATACATTGGAGATGGTTCTGTTTTTCAAGGCTTTTCTAACCTACGAGCAAATGCACCTGATAAATTCAACGCCATTGGAGGGCCCGAAGCTTCCGTTCCCTTTGGGACAATTTTTACAGGGATGATGTTGGTACAACTTTTTTATTGGGGTACCAACCAAGCCATCATCCAAAGAGCTTTGGCGGCTAAAAATTTGAAAGAAGGTCAAAAAGGATTACTCCTGGCAGCTTTCTTTAAGATTTTAGGTCCTCTGATCTTGGTCATTCCAGGAATGATCGCTTTTTATATTTTCAAAGGAGAGTTAGAAATACCAGATCAAGCCTACCCAATGCTCGTCAAAAAAGTCTTACCCGTAACTTTGGTTGGATTTTTCGCAGCTGTACTTTTCGGAGCCATTCTGAGTTCGTTTAATAGTGCCTTGAATAGTTCCGTAACCCTATTTGGTTTAGACATTTACAAACAACATTTCAATCCAGGTGCTGACGATAAAACCGTTGTAAAAGTGGGTAAGCGATTTGGAATTTTACTAGCGATATTATCAATGTTCATCGCTCCGTTGATCGCAAATGCTCCAGATGGTTTATTTGGTTACTTACAAGAGGTTAATGGTTGTTACAGTATTCCAATTTTAACGATTATCATAGTTGGGTACTTGACAAAACGTGTTCCAGCCATTGCGGCAAAAATAGCAATCGTACTTGGAGCGGTATTGTATTTTATTAGTCAGTTTGGTATTAAACCAATGATGATCAAAAATGCGGTAGCAGAGGCAAACGCCATTGGAATAACTGACGAGATAGCGATTAAATCAGTAGAAGCTGGAGCCTATCCTCATTTTCTCCATGTTATGGCAATATTGTTTGTGATGAACATCATCATTATGCTCGTAATAGGTATGTTTAAACCAAGATCTGAAGACTTTGTATTGCCATATACAAAAGAGGTTGATATCACACCTTTTAAGTATGTAAAAGGTGTGGGTCTTGCTATTATAATCGTTGTCGTATTATCTTACGTTTACTTTTCGTAATTGTAAAAGATCTTATTTTCGAAATCACCTTTTATGAGAGCCGTTTTCATCGTATTTTTTTGTGTCATACTTTATCACAATGGAAGCGCACAAGATATTCGTATCAATGAAGTAATGGCTTCCAATTCGAGTATTTTGGATGAAGATGGTGATACGCCTGACTGGTTAGAGCTTCATAACTTTGGAAGCGCACCAATTCTTTTGAATGATTGGTCTCTATCCGACCGAATTGATGAACCGAATAAATGGTCTTTTCCAGATATTAGTTTGCTTTCTGGTGATCATCTGTTGGTATGGGCTTCCAAAAAAGATAAGGGTGAAATTGGTTTTGCACAACAACTAATCACGCAAGGTGATAGCTATAAATATATTATTCCAAATAGTACTACTGGAACCAACTGGATTGAACCTGAATTCAATGACACATCGTGGGCAACAGGTTCTTCTGGATTTGGATATGGAGATGATGACGATGAAACGCAGGTGCCTAACGGAACCATCAGTGTCTTCATCAGAAAAAAATTCAATGTCGATGACATTGACGCTATCAAAGAGCTAATCTTACATATGGATTTTGATGATGGTTTTGTCGCCTACATCAATGGTTTAGAAGTTGCTAGATTCAATATTAATGGCAACAACCCTGCACATGATGCTTTTGCGATAGATTATGTAGAGGCAAGTTTATTCCAAGGTTTATCACCAAATAGATATAACATCAATGGTTTTGAAAATGTGTTAAACGAAGGAGAAAATGTTTTGGCAGTTCAAATTCACAACAATGTGGTGACATCTTCTGATTTGAGCGTGACTCCTTTTCTTTCAAGTATTTCAACCAATAATGCACTACCGAAACCAGATGAAAGATTAAATTTGGTCGATTCTGAGTTGCACAGCAATTTT
>JAHDHU010000049.1 GCA_020631135.1 Saprospiraceae bacterium
GATTTGTGGATACACTAATTTTAGTTCATCTCCCTTTTGCACAACAATCTCTGTATTTGCTTTAGGAGACATACATACCCAATCGATTCTATCAGGCAATGCTTTGGTGCCGTTGGTTTCGATGGCAATTTCTATATCACATTCGTGAAAATGATCTACTAGATTTTGGTCCAATTGTAGTGCAGGTTCGCCACCGGTGCAAACAATAAAAATATTGTTTTGATCAAGAGGCCAGAGATCTCTGATTTTATCGGAGAGTTGTTTTTTTGAATATTTTCCACCTTCTACACCATCGGTTCCCCAAAAGTTGGTATCGCAAAATTGACATATTGCATTTGCACGATCTTCCTCTCGTCCTGACCATAAGTTGCATCCAGAAAACCTAACAAATACTGCCGGTCTACCAGTATGAAATCCTTCGCCTTGAAGGGTATAGTATATTTCCTTAATCGCGTACATCAATCCAAAAAAGCTTAATCCATTATGACAGTTGCCTCTATTTCTACTAACATTTTTGAATCTACCAAAGCGGAGACGGCCAGCATAGTAGACGCTGGTTTAATGTCCGAGAAAAACTCTCCATGTGCTTTACCTACCGCTTTCCAATCTTCAATGTTGGTGAGATAAATGCGAGTTCTTACCACGTCTTTCATCGAGGATCCTAATTCTTTTAATTTATCAGAAAAAAGTTGGAGGATGTAATTGGCCTGTTTATACGCATCATTTGGAAAGAGGATTTCACCATCTTTAGCTGCAGTAGTACCGGCTAATTCTATAAATTTTCCAATTTGGACTGCTCGACTATATCCAACGATATTTTCCCACTTAGCACCTGAACTTAATTTTCTTCTCATTTTCTTTCTTTATCAAGTTGAGTCAGTAAAGTTTCCATCACTCTATAGGTATCCATTCCTCCATCAAAGGATTCTTGTGCAAAAACCCATCTAATCAAACCATAGTCATCCACAATAAAAAGTCTTGGATAACCTAAATCACCTCCATAGGGACCATCTGCCAACATTTTGCTGTTTGGGATTATTGGAAAATGGATAGGATTAGATTGACTGTAGTCAAACAAAGTCTTTTTATCCTCATTGGCAAAAGAGATTATGTCAACGCTAGTTCCAAAATTTTGCTTTAATAAATTAAGAGATGAAATTTGAGCAATACAGTTTGGACAATCTAAATTCCAAAAATATAGGATGGTATATTTTTCTTTGCTGACAGCTCCTAAATTTTGCTCATTTCCATTCATGTCATTCGCAATAAACGGGATGACAGGGTAACCTTCAAATGATCTGGCAATATCTTGAACTCCAGGAGATCTTTTTTCCAATTCAACCTTAAAAAAATCTTGAGCATTGAGATTAACAAAACTGCATAAGAAGATTAGAGATAAAAGGGTAGTTTTCATAAGGCTTCTATTATTATATATTAAGAAAACATCAAATATGTTGCCACTTCATGCAAGCTAGCTAAATTCATATCTATGAACTCAGATTCGAAGGATTCACTTAATACAGACGGAGTTTCCAGCAAAATAGTATACATATTGAGCTGCTTCCCAAATTGCATATCTGAAATACTGTCCCCAATCATTAATGCTTGTTTGAAAATAATATCATCAAAATCTTCAGCAGCTTGAAATGCCATCCCAGGATTTGGTTTTCTACATGAAGGATTTTCAATAGCCAAATGCGGACAATAATAAACTTGATCAATGTATCCACCTTCATTAATTATTGCATCGCACATTTTTTGATGTATATCGTTTAAATCCTCATGAACCATCACACCTTTCCCTATACCTTGTTGGTTAGTTACCACAATGACATATTTGAAGATTTGCGAAAAGAGCTTAATTGCTTCTAAACTTCGTGGAAGAAATTCAAATTCATTCCAATTCTTTACATAGTCTCCGGGTAACTTTCGATTGATCACTCCATCTCTATCCAAAAACAATGTCCACTCTCCTGAACTTCTGATTTTTTCAAATGGTATCATTCAGGAAACATTATTTCTTCTACATATTGACAAATTATGTGTCCAACCAAAATATGCGCTTCTTGGATTCTTGCGACATCCGTAGAAGGTACTTTAATCACATTTGGACATATTTTGGCCAGTTCACCTCCATTTTGGCCAGTCAAGCCAACACAATGTAGATTTAGTTTTTTAGCTCGGATAATTGCCTCCAGAATATTGGGAGAATTTCCCGATGTAGATAGAGCAATCAAAAGATCTCCACTCGCACCATGTGCCGAAACGGCGCGACAAAATACTTTCTCGAATCCTATGTCATTCGCGACTGCAGTTAAGTATGAACCATTGGTGTGTAATGCTTGTACGTTTAATGGACTTCTAAGCTTGTAAAACTTACCTGATAATTCGGATGCAATATGTTGAGCATCGGAGGCGCTACCACCATTTCCGCAAATAAGTACCTTGTTACCACCCCTGAGAACCTTCACAATCAAATCAACAATTTTTTCGATTTCTGGGATTTGATCTGAAAGCACTTCGATCGTTTGAATATGTTCTTGAAAAATAGCTCGCATGGCTTCAAAGTTACTCTATATTTGTAGGAGATTTAAACTCAATTATGGCATTTCATCTTGTTTCTGGAGGTTGTGGATTTGTTGGGAAAAATATGGTTCGTAGACTTTACAATACCACCAATGATAGTATACTATTTGTAGACAACCTTATCGTCGGTAAAAACCCTTCAACTTGGTTAGATCAACCCAAGGTTGCACAATACAAGGATTTAGAAATTTATGGAGAAGATCGGAGGCTATTTTTCTTGAAAGACGATTTTCGTTTCTTGGTTAGAAAAATGACTGATAATCCTAATTACCTAAATCAGCACTATGGATTAGAAATCGATCGTTTCGAAGATGTCTATCATTTCGCCGCCATCGTTGGCGGTAGGGCAATGATTGATGGAGATCCAATGGTGGTAGCCTTAGATTTATCAATTGATGCAGAATTTTTTTATTGGGTTTGTCAGCATAAACCAAAAAGAACCTTGTATCCAAGTTCTTCAGCTGCTTATCCAATAAATCTTCAAACTGAAGATGGCGCGATAGCATTGAGAGAATCAGATATTGATTTTA
This sequence comes from Saprospiraceae bacterium, assembly GCA_020631135.1. Taxonomy (GTDB): domain Bacteria; phylum Bacteroidota; class Bacteroidia; order Chitinophagales; family Saprospiraceae; genus JAHDHU01. The sequence continues at coordinate 3,117 of JAHDHU010000049.1, forward strand.
ATAACATGGGACAGCCGGATATGACCTATGGTTGGTCTAAACTTACAGGAGAGTTTTTAGCTAAGATTGCTGCTAAGCATTATGGAGTTTCTGTAGCGTGCATCAGGCCTTTTTCAGGTTATGGGGAAGAACAAGATTTGACATATCCAATACCTGCAATCGCCTTAAGAGTTGCGAATAAGGAAAACCCAATGGAGGTTTGGGGTACTGGTAAGCAAGGAAGAGATTTTGTTCATATCGATGATGTTATAGATTGCATCCATGTAGGAATGGATAAGGTTACTGATGGTAGCGCATTTAATATCGGAATGGGTAGATTAACCTCTTTTTTAGAGATAATTGATGTACTGACTGATATTGCAGGATATAAGCCACCGATTAAACAATTACTTGATAAACCAGTGGGAGTACATTCGCGATATTGCAATATGGATTGGGTAAAAGAAAACTTAGGATGGGAAGCCAAAATAACCATGGAAGAAGGTATGAAAAGAATGTATAATGCCGCACTCAAAAGATTGGAAAAAGGGAGTGTATGAAAATAGTTTGTTTTGGCCCTGGTCCAAAATTTAAAGGTGGTATCTCAGATTATAATACTGCCTTGGCGAAAACCTTTGATCAATTCGAAGACGCAGAGGTTCATATCGTTTCATGGTCTAGTCAATATCCCGCAATTATCCCGCGAGAATTTGTGGATAAAACGAGCAGACTTGATTTTTTAGAAGGCACCAATATTTCAGTTGACTACATTCTTGATTATAATAAGCCTTGGACATGGCATCAATGTTACAAACACATAGTCTCATTAAAGCCCGATAAAGTAATCATACAATGGGCAATTTCGATTCAAGGGATTCCATTAGGATATTTGGCGAAGAAACTTTCTAAGCACAAGGGTATAGAATTGATCTTTGACCTACATTTTGTAATTCAAAAGGAGGGCAGTGCTTTAGATGGATACTGGACCAAGATGGGAATCAAGCATGCCAACACTTATATTACGCATGCTTATAAAACAGTAGAAGAACTAAAAACATTATTTCCAAATAGAAGGTTTTCTATTACCGAAAAAGGTGACAGATCAAACGATCAAACTTCAGTAATAAAACTCTTTCACCCTATTTATAGTCTTTACAAAGAAGATACTGCGTTTGACAAATTAAGTTTTAAAAGAGAACATGGTTTAAAAAAGCATGTATTTCTCTTTTTTGGATTCATCAGAAAATACAAAGGTCTGCATCATGCTATTCGGGCATTCAAAAAACTAAGTGAAGAAAGGGACGATGTAAGCCTTATGATCTGTGGAGAATCATTTTGGAAAACCTTAGACCAGTCTAAATTTTCGACCAAGCTAAAAAAGGCACTTTTTGGAATCGCCAAAAGTGTTTTACTCAAAAAATCGGATAATGAAGGTGAGTACAGACCTCTAAAGTTGCTTGATGAATTAGGAATAAGGGACCTTTGTTTCATCGACAATCAGTTTGTTGCCAAAGAAAACGTCCCGAAATACTTCCAAGTTTCAGATGCTGTTTTATTATTTTACGAGTATGCCACTCCGTCCGGAATCGAGTCACTCAGTTATAATTTTAAAAAGCCATTGATAGCAACCAAAGTTGGACACTTTCCTGAAACGATTGAAGATGGTTTCAATGGTTATTTAGCAGAAGCAGAAGACATAAATTCCATGAAAGAACAAATGCAAAGGTTTATTGACAAACCACTAAATCCTCAAAACGTCGAAGCGAAAACCAAAGATATGAGTTGGGAAAATTATGCGAAAGCGATATTGAAGGTGTAAGGTGTAAGGTGTAAGGTGTAAGGTGTAAGGTGTAAGGTGTAAGGTTCAAGGTTCGGAATCTAAAATCTAACCCTCTAAAAATCTAAAATCTAACCCTCTAAAAATCTAACCCTCTAACCCTCTAAAAATCTAACCTCTAACCGTCTATCCCTCTAAGAATCTAAAACTCTGTACAAGCACACTTTGACAAATTAAGCAGTTTTAATCTTTTTAAGTTTAAGATGTTTTTGTCATTCATTTCAACGAAGAAGCGGTGGGCATAAGGGCAAATATTACAAGCTTCACAAGTAAATTCATGATATTTTTCTTTGAGTTCAACTCGAACAATTTCCAAGCCTTTGGATTCTAGGTACATCATCATTTTTTCTTTTTTTTGCGAACTAGAGAGATTTAAAGGAATTAGTTCTGCCCATTCGTCTGTTTGACATTGCCTTTGATCAAATTGATAACAAACAATTTTCCATGCGACGGGGCTTGCTTGCTTAGAACAAGAAGTGCTAAGTAAAACAAAAGTCAAAAAGAGAATTTGCACTGCACGGGAAGGAATATCAATTATATTTATTCTTGAAAAACTTTTCATTTGATAATTAAATTTTTAGGTACCGGTACTTCACAAGGTGTTCCCGTAATTGGTTGTCCTTGTAGAGTTTGTAATTCTTCGGATCCCAAAGACAAACGTCTTAGATCATCCTTGTTAATAACATATGAAGATAAAAATTATGTAATTGATGCGGGACCAGATTTTCGTCAGCAAATGCTCAATACGAATGTCAAGGAAGTTGAAGCCGTGTTTTTAACACATGAACACAACGATCACGTTGCAGGTTTAGATGATTTGCGACCCTTAATCTTTCGATCCAAACAGGCCATGAAAATTTATGGTCAGCCCAGAGTTTTAAATGAACTAAAAATTCGGTTTCATTATGCATTTTCGGAAACTCCTTACCCAGGAGCACCAAAGTTCGAATTGGTTCCGATCCAAAGCGGTGATCAGATAGAGTTGAAAGGTTTAACTTTCCGTGCACTCGAAGTGAGGCATGGTAACCTTCCAATCCTTGGTTATAAAATTGGAAATATTGCCTATTTGACGGATGTCAAAACCATTCCACAAGAAAGTTTAAATGAGCTTGAAGATTTGGAATTACTAATCATCAGTGCTTTGAGAAAAAGCCCAGAGCATTTTTCCCATTTGGTTTTGGAAGAAACTTTGGCTTTCGTGAAAGTGCTCAAGCCCAAAAAAACTCTTCTCATGCATATGAGTCATCGGATCGGTTTGCATCATGAAATTGGGATGGACTTACCAGCAAATGTCGCTTTTGCCTATGATAATTTGGAAATACAGCTGACCAATTAAGTTAAGATCCAATTATTGACTAGCGCTTCTCTCATGAATTCCATATTTTTAGTACATACTGATTGATGAGAATAATAATCTGTCTGTTTTTGTTGATACCCACCATGCTGTCTTCACAACAAGGGACACAGCTTAGTCATTATATGCTTGATAAGTATTTGTTAAATCCTGCCTATGCAGGTTTGGATTACTCATTGAGTGCTACTGCATTGATTCGATCTCAATATTCTGAATTACCTGGTAACCCAAATTCACAATTTTTAGCAGTCAACTTACCTTTTGCTAAGTGGAATGGAGGTCTCGGTGTGATGTTAAAAAATGAGCGTTTAGGAGCTTTTAACGAGACAGGGTTTTATACTTCGTATGCTTATCAACTAGAGACCAATGATTTTATCCTATCTGGAGCGCTAAGAGTAGGTTTGGTGAGTACCAGATTATCAGGTGATGATTTGATTACGCCAGGCGGCGAATATGAAGGCACAATAATAAATCATAATGATCCACTGCTGGATGTTGGTTTGCTTCGTGGGGCAGTACCTGATTTGGGAATAGCAATTTACTTTAGAAACAGGTTTATTGAAGGCGGTCTGAGTTTAGATAGATTGTGGTCACGGAGCCTTAAATTCGATGATTTGGATATTGAAAAGAATATTGAATTAGGTTTTTATGTACAAAGTAGTTTTTCAAATGGGGGTGCTTTACGATTTATTCCGTCCTTATTAATGAAAACCGATGCCATTGAGCTTCAAACGGACCTAAATTTATTGGTAAAATATAATGGCAATGTTTTTGGAGGGATAGGGATACGAGGATACAATTCAACTTCCATAGATGCGATTTCTGTTTTAGGAGGACTAAAACTTAATTCAAACTATACACTGACTTATAGTTATGATATCGGTGTTTCTGACCTGCGTCACTTTAATGAAGGAGGACATGAAATATCTCTAAACTATAATTTAAATAAATTAATTGGGGTCGGAAGAGATCCAAGAATAATATATAATCCGAGGCATCTTTGATTCCGAAGAATAATATTTGATAATTATTGCAGCTTGATAAAATAATAATTGGTGCTTCCCGTTTTGTTAGTGCTAAAGATTACAATTAAAGCTGTTGTTAAAAGCTATTGTATAATTTTTTGTTTGTTTTCGAAACAAAATTATCTTTACGAATCTTTGGATTCTTAGATAATTTAGAATTCGACAAATTGCGGTTTAAAATGAAGAAATTAACAACGTCTCTCTTGGCAATATTTGCCATAATGTTTCTCTACTCTTGTAGTGGAGGTGAAAATGGTCAGCTAATCGGAGTATTAGAACGACCGGCTTGGAACGGTATAAATCCGTACGGAATGGTTTACATTCCATCAGGTACTTTACATATTGGTCAATCTGATCAAGATGTTTTCCAAACACACATGCAACGACCTAAATCAATATCTATCCATGGTTTTTACATGGATGATACTGAGATTACCAATAACGAGTATCGTCAATTTACTCATTATGTAAGAGATTCAATAGCTCATACAATGATGGGAGATTTTTATGAAGACGACTATGGTAATGAAAAAATAGATTGGGAATATGAGTTGGATTACACCGATGAGACTCTAGATGATATGTATTATCAAGGTGATGCTGCTTTTAGTGGTAAGAGAGAATTTGACGTTTCTCAATATAACTATGAATATCAGTGGGTTGATTGGAGAAAAGCTGCTTCAAGACAAAATGTAGCTCGTACGCAATTATTAGAGAAAAAAGATATAAATGTATTTCCAGATACATTGGTTTGGATTAGAGACTTTTCTTACTCTTATAATGAACCAATGGCAAGAAATTATTTTTGGCATCCAGCTTATGATGATTATCCAGTAGTTGGAGTTAGCTGGTTACAAGCACAAGCTTTTAACCATTGGAGATCTAAACTTTGGGATGATTTTAAGGCTGAAGATGAGCCAAATACCGAAAAATTCAGACTTCCTTTCGAAGCAGAGTGGGAATATGCAGCAAGAGGAGGAAGAGATCACGCTCCTTACCCTTGGGGTGGATATTATGTAAGAAATGCCAAAGGTTGTTTACTTGCTAACTTTAAACCAGGTAGAGGTAACTATCCAGAAGATGGAGGATATTACACAGTTAAGGCTGACGCATACTTTCCTAACGATTATGGTTTATACTGTATGGCTGGAAATGTTGCTGAATGGACAGAAAATGCCTTCGTAGATAATGCTTACACACATGAGCATGATCTAAACTCGGCAATTGTATATAATGCTAATGAGGACGATCCAGATGTTTATAAGAGAAAAGTGATAAGAGGGGGTTCTTGGAAGGATATTTCCTATTTCCTTCAGACAGGTACAAGACATTGGGAATTCCAAGACACAACAAAATCGTATATCGGCTTTAGATCTGCGTTGAGTTTCTTGGGACGATCCATTAATGATTTCAATTAATAGTTGACTTTTTATAATAGTCGCTTGTTTAACTACGCCATTTGCTTGCAAAGGTGTTGGGTGACTAGTCTTAAATAACTTTTTATTACTAACCATAAATTCTTAAAAAACGAACGATGAGTTTTCTTAAATCAAAAGGATTCAAATATTTCAAAAATTTGATAATCGGACTAGGAGCATCAGCAGTAATGTTGGGTGCCTTGTATAAAATTCAATCTTGGGAAATGCCAGTAATTGGTGGTATGAAGATTGACTTGTTGACTTTAGGTCTTGTAATTGAGGCTGTAATCTTTGCCTTCTTAGGATTAATTGGTCCTGATAAAGATTATTACTGGGATAAACTTTACCCAGGTTTGGATGATTACAAAGCAAATTTAAATCCTTTGACAGACGGACCTCAAGGCGCTGCTGCAGCAAGAGGACTTGATGCGGATATCGTAGAAAATAAACTTGGAGGTATGTTAACTGAGCTTCAAGGAATGTCTAAAAGTCTTGGATCTTTAAAAGCCCTTCAAGAAGTTGATTTCTCCGAAACAGGAGAACAAATGAAAACAATGAATAACTTCTACACGAAGATGAATGATGCAATGTCACAATTGAGCAACACTGTAGAAGACACAAAATTATATGCTGATCAAATGCAATCTTTAAACAAAAACCTTTCTTCATTAAACGGAGTATATGGTAATGTTCTTGGTGCATTCAGACAGCCAGTAGACTAGTATTGATATAAGCTATTCATTATTATTTAACCAAAAAAATATAGAAAATGTCAATACCTAAGGAACCCCGTCAGTTGATGATTACTATTATGTATCTCGTTTTGACGGCTCTTTTAGCATTGAATGTTTCAGCGGAAATATTCAATGCATTTAAAATGGTCGATAAAGGTCTGGCCAAATCCAATAAAGCATTGGATGATAAAAATTCAAGCTTACCTAAATTGATTGAAGATGGTGCAAAGAAAAAAGCTTCATTAGCTACTTATGCTGAGAGGGTAGAGCCAATTAGATCAGAATCTGCAGCTCTTGTTGAGTATATTGAAGGTATTAAGGATCACATGATTTCTGAAACCGGAAATTATACCGAAAAAGATCCGGATGAACTGAAAGGGAAAAAGGATAAAGAGATTACCACAAGATATTTGGTATACGAAGGAAAAGGAGCTGAATTAAAGCAAAAATTAGAGGACTATAGAGAAAGCATTTTGAAATATATCGACAACGATACAATCGTTAAAGATACCAAGGGAAAGAATGTCGAATTAAAGGACAAGACCAATTTTATGAAAGAAATTGCTGTTCAGATCGATGATGAAACATGGAAAGCGAAAGGAAAAAAATCTTGGGCAGAAATGAACTTCAAGCAAATGCCTCTTCAAGCGACTTTGCCAATCTTTACGAAATTTATCAATGATATAAAATCTACAGAAGCTGCTGCGTTAAATTACTTAGCGAATAAAGTAGGAACCAATGTAGATGTGGTTATTGATAAATATACCGTTGGATCAGCACCGGAGAAATCCTACATTATCAAAGGTGAGAAGTATAAAACAGAATTATTCCTTTCTGCAGGTGCTTCTGCAGATTCTAAAACTGGAATTTCGATTTCTGTGGATGGGAGAAAATTACCACTTAACAAAGAGGGTATCGCAGTTTACGAAACAACACCTTCTAGTCTTGGTAAGAAATCTTTTACTGCAACAGCTTCTATAACAAATCCAGTTACTGGAGATTCAAAATCTTTTAAGAAGCAATTTTCTTATGAGGTTGGAGAAAGATCTGTTACTGTAGCACCTATGAAAATGAATGTTTTCTATATCGGTGTAGATAACCCAGTAGCGGTTTCTGCAGCGGGTGTGGCTTCTAATGAAATTAAAGTGAGTATGTCTGGAGCTGGTGGAGGATCTATCAAAGCTAAAGATGGCAACTATAACGTTAGGGTAACGAAACCTACAAGAAAAGGTGAGTTTGCAAAGATTAATGTGAAAGCTCCAGGTTTAGATGAGTCTAGGGACTTTAGAGTAAAGAGAATTCCAGATCCGATTCCAAAATTGGGTAAAGACAGAGGAGGTGCAATGCCATCAGGTCAGTTTAAAGCACAACCTGGTGTATTCCCAGTATTGGAAGGTTTTGATTTTGATGCGAAATGTAATATCACTGAATTTGTGGTGGTTAGAGCACCAAAAAGACAGGATGTTCAAATTTCAAGAAACAAGGCTGGTAAGTACGTGGGAGAAACAGTAGGTCTAATCAAAAAGGCGAAAGCCGGAGACAGATACTTTTTTGAAAATATTAAATGTAAATGTCCTGGTGATGCTGCAGCGCGTAACATTGGACAAATGGTATTTAATATCAAATAATATAATAGATTAAATAGCTTAAAAAGCACATTATGAAATCAATTAAATTTCTTTTAATATTCGCTTTAGGTTTTGTTTTTACTTGTAGTGTTTACGCTCAGGACGAACCAATGCCTGAAACTGAAATGACTGAAGCAGATAATCCTGACGAAGACATGTACATTGACGATATAGTCAAAAGACGATTAATTGAAGAAAATAGAATTACAGAATATGAGCATATTCGAGAAGCAGATATTGCTTGGGAAAGAAGAATATGGAGAATCATTGATGTAAGGGAAAAAATGAATCTTCCTTTTGCTTATCCAGAAAAACCTCTTTTTAATGTTTTTAGGGAAATGGCAGAAAATGGAGACATCATGGTTTTTAATGATGAGCGTTTTAAAGAACCTTTAAGTGCAGAAGATCTTGCAGCGAAGTTAAACCGTATCGATACGTTTACAACTTTCGATTATGATACTTATGAAGAGACTATTCAGATTGCTGAAAGTCCCGTAAATGCGGAAGACATAAAAAGATATAGAGTGAAAGAAATGTGGTTTTTCGATGAAGAAACTTCTACGATGAAGGTAAGAATCCTAGGTATCTCTCCAATTAGAGATGTTTATGACGATGAGACAGGAGAATTTAAATATCCAGAACCTTTATTTTGGATTTATTATCCTGAAGCTAGAAAGTCATTGGCACAACACAGAGTGTATAACGAATACAACGAAATCGCTCCAATGACTTGGTATGATTTATTTGAGTCTCGAATGTTTTCTAGTTATATCTTTAAATCCAGTAACGTCCTCGATTTGAGACTTACGGATATTTATCAAAACTATGAAACTGCAGGTATCGATATGTTACTTGAAGGAGAGAAGATAAAAGCCGAGCTATTTAATTTTGAGCACGACCTTTGGGAATATTAATTCCTTTTGATTTAAGAATTAAAGGCGATTGGCAATATGCGAATCGCCTTTTTTTATGACCCATTCGTAAAAAAGGATACCCCAAACCAAGAGATATTCGAGAGCAACAAACCAAAGATTTTCATTGTATTGTTCGTAGCTGTAGTTTACATAAGTAAGAAAAATTAATCCTGACCAAACTACAGTAATCCTAAAATTTGTAAACACAGAAAGTGCTAAAGGTATCGCTAGATACCAAGGGTGGATGGTTGTCGAAAGAAAGTAATAGGCGCAAATACTAAAAAAGCACAAATGAATAAGTTGAAGAAGATTACTTTCTTTTTGCTTGAGATAAAATTTAAGCATAATACCCAACAGAAATAAAGCCATTGCAGGCCCTATAAATCTTATTAAATTGTAGCCACTTAATAATTGACCTAAATATCTTAACACATAATATATACTCCCATTAAACTCAAACTTGCCAAAATAAAGATCTAGGCTTTGACCAAAATTTAGAAATTGAAATCCCCACCAAATCGGTGAAAAGGCCAACAATAAAAATAAGCTTAAAAAGATGAGAAACTTATAGGATTTTCCAAAGTACTTGAAGATGAATGGAGTAAACATCAAAGGAAGTAATTTGGCCGAAACCCCTAGACTAAGGGCCATAGCTGATTTGCCTAAACTTCTATGATTAACTAATAATAAGGTCAGAAGTAAAAAGAACACCGACATTGCTTCGAAATGAAGATTGCCAATCAACTCTATTATGATCAGTGGATTGAGCGCATAAATAAAAATTCGGTTTTTCGATAAATTTAAATGTTCTAATAGCTTTTTCATGCTCAACAGACTTCCGATTTCGCAAGCCAATAAAAACAACTTCATAATTAGCGCACTCAAAAATAAGTTGCCTTTCACGAATGTGGAAATATAAAAAACCAGCTGAGACAAGGGTGGATAAACAGTGTAGTAATTTGGTGAATTGAGTAATTCAAATAATTGCTTTTGATTAGAAATGGTTTGGGTTGGTAATTGGGAAGGCAAAACGGTGTAAGGATTGATTTGTTCATGTATCAATTGACCATCCCAAATAAATCTATACACATCATCTGATAAATTTGGGAAGCTAAAACAAAGAATAAATCTCAATAGCACTGCCAAGATCATGAAGATCTTGAAATGTGATTCCGAATTGTTGATCAACCATAAATATGAAAGAAAAGCACCAGTATAAAAAAGGATGATTTTGGAAAATTCAGCTTGAGTGGGTATAAAAGCCAATGCAACAATGCAAGCTGAAAATACAAACAGACTTAGCCAAGTAAAAGAATCTTTAAGATTTAGTTGATTATTTATATTTCAAATGTTTTACAGAGTAGTAAAATATGGTACCGTATCCCAACATAAGAAAAAAGTGGAAAACGTAAAAACCCGTATTGTCAGTCCAATAACCTGCAAAAAGGGCGAATAAAAAATATAAAGTCAATAGGCCTTCAAAAATTGTCGCAAAATTAATCTTCAAATCGAAGTAATTTTTATTCAGGTACGAATCCTCCTTTTTAGCAATATTGAATTTTGGCGTTCGTATAAATGCCGATTTTTTACCAAGCAGTCCTTGGATCACTGCCAAAGAATTATGAAATGCCAAACCCATAGATAAAGCCAAGAATATTGGGAATATTAAAAAGAATTTCACTACTCTTTTGACCTTATCCTCACCTTCCCAGTTTGTAAAAACATTGGCTTGGAGATAAACAAAGACCAAAGCGATTAAACTTATCAGAAATCCCATTAGATATCCCATTTCGATGCCTGCAGGTTTAATCAAAAACAGCAATGGCACACTGAATATTCCCATAATAAAAACACATAGAAATACAGAGCTACTTAATAAATGTGCAGTTCCATGAAGTTTTCGTTGAAAACTAATATCCGATTTCCAAATGGTTGGGAGCATTTTTCGAGCTGTTTCGGCACCTCCTTTCATCCATCTAAATTGTTGGGACTTTAAGCCATTCATTTCTGCTGGTAATTCGGCAGGAGCACCTACTTCCTCAAGGAATACGATTTTCCATCCTTTTAGTTGAGCCCGATAACTAAGATCCAGATCTTCTGTTAAAGTATCTGCTTCCCAACCTCCAGCTTCTTCAATTGTTGATTTTCTCCATACCCCAGCCGTTCCATTAAATTGCAACAATAAATTTCCAGATTCTCGTCCTTGTTGTTCGACTGTGAAGTGAACATTGAGTTGAAATGCTTGAAGACGAGTCAATAGAGAATAGTCTTGGTTAATGTGTTCCCATCTGGTTTGTACCACACCTACATTGGGATCTTCAAATTGATAAACTGTTCTTTTTAAAAAGTCTTCATTTGGTAAAAAATCTGCATCGAATATTGCGATAAAATCTCCTTTAGCCAGTGGGGTAGCATATTTTAAAGCACCAGCCTTGAAACCGACTCGATCTGGACGTCGTATTACTTCGATATCGAAACCTTGCTCTTTATATTCTTTTGCCTTTGAGCGACTTAAGTCAAGCGTAATGTCATTAGAATCATCTAAGATTTGTATCTGAAGTTTGTTTTTAGGATAGTCAAGCCTTAGCACATTATCTATTAAACGCTCAACGACATATTGTTCGTTAAAGATTGGCAACTGTATGGTTACTAAGGGATATTCGTAATCATCGCTTTTTATAAAATTTGTTGTCTCATTCTGATTCCAACGATCTTTTTTGTAGCAAAGAAGTAAGTGAAATTGCATCAGGCAATACAACGTGACATAGATTAAAGCGAAAATGTAAATGGTCAATATAGAATATCCTAGTACAATCATTAAATCAATTTAAATATCGTCCATAAAATTTTGTGTCCTGCTAAGATGGTTCCTTTCACTGTACCTGAAACTTTAGAAACCCCGATTCTTTTACGGTATTTTACAGGTACCTCTTTACAGTTCAATTTAAGTTTTGCAGCTTTAACCTGCATTTCGACGGTCCATCCAAAATCTTTGTCTTTCATATCGATATACATCAACTTATCATATCGAATTGCTCTAAAAGGTCCAAGATCTGTAAACTCATAGTTGTAAATCAGCTTTATTAAACAAGTGGCTAGCCAATTCCCAAAAATTTGCTGTGGCATCATGGCGCCTTTTTCTAAGTTTCCCAAAGCACGCGAACCGATCACCATGTCCATTTCTTGATATAAAATCGGTTTTATCAATTCTGTCATTTGTTCTGGATAGTCACTGTAGTCACCATCAAGAAAAACGACAATCTCTGGCTTGACTTCAAGATCCTTTAAATACTCTAGTCCTTTTAAACAAGCATTACCATAGCCTTTTAATGGTTGATCCAAAACTTTTGCGCCAGCATGTTCAGCTACTGCAGCAGTTTGGTCGGTACTGGCATTATTACATACCAAAATTGTCCTGATTAATTCTTTCGGAATATCATCTATTACACTTTTAATCGAATCTTCTTCGTTATAAGCGGGTATGATTACGTCAATGATTGGTTTTGGATTTGCCACTTGCGGTTTTAGCTATAGCCTCTCAAATGTAGTACATTAGCAAATATTCTATGTGTTTTTGAGGAGACATTCGGCACATAAATAAGTACAAAAGGATGAAAGTTAAATTGGGTATTATTTGTTTGATTTCGATGGTGTTGATTTTTAACGCTTGTCGCAATGATCAATTTTATTCAGGAGAATTAATGCTAAATTTTTCGGAAGATACTCTGAGGTTTGACACGGTATTTACCGAATTGGGTTCGGCGACCAGATATGTCAAAATATTTAATCCTCATCCAGATGCTGTTAATATAGAAACCTTGGCGATTGAGGGAGGAGATCAAAGTTTTTTTAGAATGAATGTAGATGGCGAATCGGGGCAAAATTTATCCAACATTTTGATTCCTTCTAATGATAGTGTTTATGTTTTTATTGAGGTAACCATCGATCCTGATAATCCTCTATCAGAAAGTCCTTTTGTTATTGAGGATAAACTTTTGATAAATGGTAATGAAACTTTACAAGATGTTCATTTGGAGGCCTGGGGGCAAAATGCCAACTATATTCCTGCCAAGAATTCTCCAGGAGCGATTACATTATTACCTTGCCAAAATGGAGTTACTGTTTGGGATGATCCTAAACCATATGTGATTTATGGTATATTGTTAATAGATGAATGTGATCTGCAAATAGCGGCCGGTACACAAATTTATGTTCATGGCGGAGTGGTAAACAGTCAAGATCTAGGAATCTATAATGATGGTTTAATTTTGGTTGGTCCTAATGGTAAGATAACTGCAAATGGTACAGTTCAGGATACCATCGTTTTTCAAGGGGATCGATTAGAACTGCCATTTCTTGATGACCCTGGTCAATGGCAAGGGCTTAGATTTTTGGCCGAGAGCAGACAAAATAGATTGGATAACGTCACGGTAAAAAATTCAATTTTTGGCGTTTGGTTGGATTCATTGGCACAAGTTGACATTCGTCAAAGTAAAATTTATAATACCACAAGTGTAGGTGTAGTAGCTATCCATGCAGATCTTGATATGCAAAACACCTTGATACATTCTAATTTAAATCATTCTGTACAGTGCCTGTATGGTGGTAATTACAATTTTGATTATTGCACCTTTGCCTCTTATGGAACAGACAGAGAAGCCCTTAGATTATCCAATTACATTTGTAGAGATGTTCCTTTTTGTACAGAAGCGGATTTAAATACGCTTAATATTCAAATGAACAATTGCCTTGTCGCAGGTTCTCTTTCTGAAGAATTATTTTTGGATGATTTGACGGAGGGCGATGGCATTTCATTTAATTATCAATTTAAAAACTGCATTGTTAGAATCGATAGTATTTTGGATGATCCGGTATTTGGAGATTTCTTTAATTTTTGTGAAAACTGTATCGAATTAAATACATCTGATAATGACACTTTATTTGTTGATATTGACAATGAAGATTTCCATCTGGATACAATGTCCGTAGCAGAAGGGAAGGGTCGTCCCATCGGTAATGTGTTGATCGATTTAGACGGTAAACTTCGTGATGCAAGTACTCCTGATATTGGATGCTATGAATTTCAAGAATAGACTTTTAAGGATTTTACACCATGCGGTGAATGTAATGTGAGCCAAAATCAAAAAATCTCAAATCTATAATTCCTAAATCTTTTAATCTAGTTTCTAACAGTCTACCTTCCTAAGATCTAAAAATCTATCTACTTGTTGTATTTTAGGTTGTAAATAAGCGTATCGAGATTGAGTCAGTAATAATTCCTGTTTTAAAGTTCTCTTAGCGTTATTGAGTCAAAATGGCTTTGGAAAATGATATGAAATCTTGTTTTTTATTCATTTTATTGATCTTTTTATCAATAAGTGAGTTGGTTGGCCAATGTGCTGACCCGTCTCCTTCTGGGGATTGTGATCAAGACGGTATAGTCAACGGTCTAGATTCTGATGCCGACAATGATGGTATTTTGGATCTTTTGGAATGTCAAAGTCTCATTGTAGAATCGTTTCAATCTTCAAATGGAATATCTGTTTCATTTGTATTTCCTCCTGCGTCTACAGGAATATTTATCGATTTATATGCTCTGGATAACAGTTTTAACATAAATGTTAATGGAGTTGATCTAGTTCCAGATGAATTGCAATTTGAGCCTGGTCCATCGTCACCTACAGATTCTGATATGATCTATGCCTCAGACGGAACGAGGCACGGTCAAAACGGAAATCCTAATATTTGGACGATCGGAGGAGGTCCCGGTGACCCAGTGGTTCGTTTAAAAATGAGTGGTGATGGACAAGTTCTCATACTCGGTAAAAGATTCACCAATTCAGCTCTCGAAGAATTGGTCGTGCAACCTGGAGATCCTGGACTAAATGCACTAACATGGAATTTAAGCAGTTCAAATACAATTACCATAAATCAAGATGTCGTTGGTCCTACCTATATTGATGGACAAATTTTTGGTTTGGAATGTAGTAATGATAGTGACGGAGATGGAACTCCAGATTATTTGGATTTGGATTCTGATGATGACTTTTGTCCAGATGCAATAGAAGGAGACCAGGATTTAATCTTTGATGATTTGTTAGATAATTTATCCATTAATGATAATGTTGATGAATGTGGGATACCCTTGATTTTATCTCCTTTAGGTCAAGGCATCGGTACGAGTACTGATCTAGATCAAGTAAGTGAGCTCTGTTTGAGATTTGTACTGGATAGTTTTAGTCCCAGTTGTATCGGAAACGATGATGGATATGTGGTAATTAACGTCATTAACGGTATAGGAAATTATCTTTTCGAACTTATACCTGGACAAATTATTCAGAGTACCAATGTTTTCGAAAATCTATCAGCAGGTAATTACTCAATTTTAGTTATTGATCTTAATTCTAATTTTGAAACGATTTTAAATTTTACCATTGATCCATCGTTAATCGAATGCTTGACTTGTGATGCCATTTCGATGCCGGTGAATTGCACAGAAGGGGTTGGCGGATCCATAAATGTTACCCCGTCCGGTGGAATTCCGGACTACTACTATTCTATCAACGGGAGTCAAGTCCAAACCAATGGACTTTTCGAAAACCTAAATGTTGGAAACTATGTAATAGAAATATTTGATGCAAGCGGACTTTTTGCGAACTGTTCAGAAGATATCGGTCTGATTGAATTACCTGTTGTTCAATTTTCGGATTCTATATGCTATGGCGATTCAATTCAGGTTGGAAACAGTACTTATTTCAATTCTGGCACGTATACGGATACCTTGTTAAGCCTTATTGGTTGTGATAGTATTATTAATTTGGACTTGCAAGTGCTGGATTTAATCCAATCTTCCCAAGAGATATTTTTATGTGAGGGTGATTCTATAACGATAGGCACAAACCAATATGCTTTACCGGGAATTTATGCGGATACTTTACAGAGTCTTATTGGATGCGATAGTATAATCAACACCGAAATAATATTTTTCGAGGTACCTGTAGTCGACCAGGAAATAATGATCTGTTCAGGAGATTCACTTTTCATCAATGGAAGCGTTTACTCTTCACCGGGAATTTATGCGGATACTTTACAGAGTCTTATTGGATGCGATAGTATAATCAACACCGAAATAATATTTTTCGAGGTACCTGTAGTCGACCAGGAAATAATGATCTGTTCAGGAGATTCACTTTTCATCAATGGAAGCGTTTACTCTTCACCAGGAATCTATACGGATACCTTACAAAGTCTTAATGAATGCGATAGTATTGTAAACACCGAAATACTATTTTTCGATGTGACTCCGGTTGACCAACAGATAATGTTTTGTGAAGGAGATTCGTTGATCATAGGCGGTAGTGTTTATTTTTCGGAAGGATCATTTGCCGATACATTACAGAACGTAAATGGATGTGACAGTATAATTAATTCAGAGTTACTTTTTTTTGATATACCTGTTATTCAAGAAGAGTTTTCAATTTGTGATGGGGATTCATTGATTGTTAATGGGAATGTTTATTTTTTGGAGGGAAGTTATTATGATACACTTCAAAGT
>JAHDHU010000050.1 GCA_020631135.1 Saprospiraceae bacterium
TTAAAAGCAAAAGATCTTAAAGCTCAAAACATATTAGTGGTAGAAAAGAGAAAGTGAAAAGAAAAATAATTGGCTTCATCATTCTCATATTCATTTTGGGCATAGGCTACTTTGCTTATAAAAACATTCCTAAGCTAGAAGTTATTTCAAGTTATTCGGCTCGCATGATGTGCACCTGTCATTTTGAAGGTCAAAGAAAAGTGGAGTTCATATCTAAACAAGATCTAAGCAGAAGTCCACTTAATTTAGCAAAAACCAAAATCAACAGTGCAGATCGCTCAGTAGAATCCACAGTTTTTGGATTATATCGAAAACAAGCCATCCACGTCCCTGGCAAAGGCTGTGTCCTCATTCATGGAGAAAACAATTATTCCAAAAATGAAATCGAAGTAGAAAAGCCTAAGTCAAAATTTGATTTTCCATTTAGCAAACAAGATCATGATGAATTAGATGAATCGATATTAAAGTATTTTCAAACACCAAATTCAGACTTCAGTTCAATATTAATAATTAAAAATGATTCGATTATTTCAGAACATTATAAAAAAGGCATAGATAAAAAAACGGTACAACTCGGCTGGTCCATGACCAAAAGTTGGACCAATGCTTTGGCCGGGAGACTTATTGAAAATGGCACTTTAAAACTAGATCAGACCAATTTATTCCCAGAATGGGAAAAAGATAGGAGGTCAGAAATCAGTTTACGCAATTTACTAAACATGACATCTGGCATTTCTTGGGACGAAAACTATGAAGAAATTAGTGATGCAACAGAAATGCTTTTCCTAAATGAAAATATGATTCCAGATATTTTAGACAATCAACTAGAATTCCAACCAGATACTCATTGGGAATATAGTTCAGGAAGTACAAATCTTATCATGGCATTTTTTCGCGACAAACTAGATCCACAAGAATATTTGCACATGCCTCATCTCTTACTTTTTAATCCATTGGGAATGGAATCAGCTTTTATTGAAACTGATGAAAATGGAAATTTTATAGGTTCTAGTTATGGTTATGCGTCTGCTCATGATTGGGCTAAATTTGGCAGACTTTTTCTAAATAAAGGCAAAAATCCAGATGGCATCCAAATAGTTTCAGAAGAATGGATCAAATTTTCGACAACCCCGGCAAATAAAAACACGCTAAATCATGGAGCTCATTGGTGGTTAAACGTAGAAAACAAGACCTTTCCTGACGCACCGGAAGACCTGTTTTACGCCAGTGGATTTGACGGACAATTTATCTATATCATCCCATCTGAAGAGTTAATTATAGTTCGTACAGGATTAGGCACTAATTATAATGAAAACGAATTTTTAAAAGAGATCATAGAATTGGCAAAAACTTGAATCCTACAAATCTGCTCCTGCAAAAATTTGGTTCATGACTTCTTCTAATTGAGCAGCTCCAATTCCTTTTATTAATATTTCTCTGTTTTTATCTAAAATAAAAATCAAAGGTGTCGTTCGTACATTGAGCTTACTTTTAAACCGAGATTTGTGAAACTCATCCCCTAAATTTAAAAACCCTTGCATATTCTTTTCTTCGATGGCTTCCCAGCAAGTTGCATATTTATCTCTTGTCTTTGTACACACCGCTAAGAAGCTAACATCCTTGTCTTTAAATTTTTCATTAAATGCTATTGCGTCCGGCATTGCTTTTTTACAATGGCCACAATCAGGAGCCCAAAACATAATTACCGTATAAGAGGTGCTCACATCAGATAACTTAAATGGACTTCCATCCTCTCGAAACAATTCGAGATCATCCACAGTTTTACCTATTAAAACAGGTCGCATTCGATCAGCGTTTTTCTTAAGCTTCTTTAAATTTTCGTCGTCAGCCCAAGGAGCCTTGCCTTTAGAATAATAATTGTCCATCAAATGTACATAGATGGCATCATGACCGACTACTTTGGATTTTGCTGCATCATTTAAAAAGTAACTTAAGTAAAACTTATATCCATCACCACCTTCTAATTTAGAAAGTAGATAATCGATACTATGAATGATCGAATCAGGATGTTGGTAAGTCAATTTCTCAACATACCTTTCGATTTTTTGGTGTAGAAATGGTGTACGAATTATAGCCGGATTTCCCAAGTCTACAAAATCGAAAAAATGATCTCTGAAATACAAGAACTTATTTTGTTGAATCTCATCATCACTTCCTTCGAAATCTGGAATATCAATGCTTTTATTCCCTTTAATAAGCATGGCAGTAATCGTATTAGGGTTTTCTTCAACAATCTTCTCTTGTTTTTCAAGTACTTGTTTATCAAGTTTTTCTAATGCCCTAGATTTTAAAATATGTTCTGGATCGGATGAATCTAATTCTTTAATTTCATTAGATAAAAATTCTGCCCGAGGTCTCATCTCAGCCAAAAATTCCATATAATCATAAAACAACTTATTATCATTGGAGCCCTTTATTTTCAACTTTGATAATTCGCCGGCTTTACACTTAATTTTAAAAAATTGTTCGTTCTCATTGACTAAGAATTGTGAATATTTTCCTTCAGGCTTAGTCATCATGAGATATACTCCAGGGTTGAGAGGCTCATCTCCTTTTAAGACAAATTTGCCAGGTTTAACAGCCAACAAGGTATCCTGAACTAGGTGCCTGTCACCATAGTAATAAGCCACGATTAAAGTGTCATTTTCATAAGCATTTATTTCGAAATCAACTTGGTGACCACTTTTGACTACTTGCGCATTCGCGAATGCGAGTAAAACAAAAAAACAAAAACAAGAAAGTATTATTCTTCTCATAAAAGGAAATGATTCTCTACGCTTTAAAGACCCATATAAAGGTCATTCCGGTTAAGTTCTACGCGGTTTTAAAATAATCTTAACGATTTAATTTTCCGATTTGTTTACCCCTCTTTTCGCAGCAAGCAAATATAATACAGCCATACGAATAGCAACACCGTTTTCTACTTGGTCTAAAATAATCGAATGATGTGAATCCGCTGCATCACTACTAAGCTCAACTCCTCTGTTAATTGGCCCAGGATGCATCAAAACGATTTCTTTATCTAAGGAATCCAACATTTGTTTACTTATCCCATAATATTGGGAATACTCTCTCAATGTTGGTATGTATTTAATCTCTTGACGTTCTAATTGAATTCTCAAAACATTAGCCACATCGCACCATTGCAAAGCTTTGTTGACATCATACTCCACCTCGACCCCTAGACTTGGAAGGTTTTTCGGAATAAGAGTTGGAGGGCCACAAACCTTAACTTTAGCCCCCAATTTTTGAAGACAAAATATGTTGCTTAAAGCAACTCGAGAATGCATAATATCTCCAACAATCAGAATGTTCTTATTATTGAGTGATCCAAGGCGTTCTTTCATTGAAAAAGCATCAAGAAGTGCCTGTGTTGGGTGTTCGTGAGTACCGTCACCAGCATTTATGATATTGGCATCTATGTGATTGGACAAAAAGAAATGCGCTCCGGGTGCTGGATGACGCATAACGACCATATCCACTTTCATCGATAAAATATTGTTAACTGTGTCTAAAAGTGTTTCCCCCTTTTTAACAGATGAACTAGATGAAGAAAAATTGACCACATCTGCGGATAAACGTTTTTCTGCTAATTCGAAAGATAGTTTTGTTCGAGTAGAATTTTCGAAAAACAAGTTCGCAATTGTAACATCTCTTAAAGAAGGTACCTTTTTAATTGGCCTATTTATAACTTCTTTAAAATTGATTGCGGTATCAAAAATGAGATTAATATCTGATGCAGTTATGTATTTTATTCCAAGCAGATGTTTTGTACTGAGTTCCTGCTGCTTAGTCATATGTCTTCTCTTTTCGGTGTAAATAATAAGACTTTATCCTTGCCATCAATATGCTCCCACTCAACTTTTACATAAGCCTCATCTAAAGAATCTACAGTTATGCCAACATAATCTGCTTTTATAGGTAGATGGCGATTAAATCTTCTGTCAACTAAACAAAGTAGCTCGATGGTGTCCGCCCTTCCATGATCTTGCAAAGCGGACATTGCGGCATGTACAGAACGACCAGTGTAAAGTACATCATCTATCAAAATAACGTTTTTACCATCTAAAGAAAACTCTAACTCGGTGTTACTTGCTTTTAAAGGTGTGGTACGTGATCTAAAATCATCTCGATAAAAGGTAATATCAATTTTACCAAAGATCAATGATTTTAATTTCGCATTTTTCTTAATAAGCTCCACCAAACGTTCTGCCAACAAGACACCTCGTTCTTGAATACCTATGACACAAACGTTATCAAAATCAGAATAATTTTCAATGATTTGGTGACTAAGCCTTTCGAGTGTTAGGCTAAATCGCTTCTCCTTCAATATGGTCCGACCGCGGCTCACAATACAAATATACTTAGCTTTTCTTATTCTTATTTTGAGATTTTGCCCAAGAATCTTTGAGCGAAATTGTTTTATTAAAAATCAACTCTTGGGCAGTTGATGATTCGTCCATTACATAATAACCTTTACGCATAAACTGAAATTGATCACCTGGATTTACAGTTTTTAAAAATGGTTCTGCTTTGGCTTGAGCCAAGGTTAAGGAATCTTCGTTGTAATACTCAAGATAATCTTTACCCTCATGCCCCATCGGCGTAGGATCTGTGAAGAGTAAATCATAATTTTTAATTTTTATATCGATCGCAGTATCGCAAGAAACCCAATGAATTGTTCCTTTAGCTTTTACACCTGAAACGTCTTCTCCACTTTTACTATCTGGATAATAAGAACAATTAATTTGGACAATCTCTCCAGCCTCATTTTTTACAAGGCTTTCCCCTTTGATAATGTAAGCATGTTTTAATCGGACATTTTTACCTATACCCAATCGGAAAAATTTCTTTGGAGCATCTTCCATAAAATCACTTCTTTCTATCCACATCTCTTTAGTGAATGGCATTTCATGAGTGCCGGCTTCTGGGTTACCAGGTAAATTTTGGGCATGCATCACTTCGCTTTGATAATCCGGATAATTTTCAATAACCAATTTAACCGGATCTAAAACTACCATGACACGACTGGAAGTTTCATTCAACACCTCGCGAACACAAGAATTGAATAAACTTATTTCTTGAAGATTATCTCTTTTTGTGATCCCTGTGATATCGCAAAAATTTCGAATTGCCTTTGCAGGAATTCCTCTTCTTCGCATTCCGGATAAAGTGGGCATTCTGGGATCATCCCAACCATCTACAAAATTCTCGTTGACTAATTTCATCAATCGTCTCTTGCTGGTAATCATGTACTCCACATTCATCCTGGCAAACTCCGTTTGCTTACTTGGAAAAATATCTAAATTTTCTATGAACCAATCATACAATGGCCTATGGTGCATAAACTCTAAAGAACAGAGAGAATGTGTTATTTGCTCGATAGAATCAGATTGACCGTGAGCGAAATCATACAACGGGTAAATACACCAGTCATCTCCAGTTCTGTGATGAGTCTCTTTTTTAATTCGATAAATTACGGGATCTCTTAACAACAGATTAGGTGCCTCCATGTCGATTTTTGCACGAAGGACTCGTGCACCGTCATCAAATTCTCCAGCTTTCATTCTTTGAAAGAGATCAAGATTTTCTTCTATCGATCTATTTCTATAGGGACTGTTTACACCGGCTGTTGTCGGTGTACCTTTTTGAGAGGCCATTTCTTCTGCACTCGAATCATCTACGTAGGCTTTTCCTTTTCTAATTAGATCTAAGGCAAATTCATAGAGTTGCTGAAAATAATCAGAAGCAAAAAGTGCATCTCCATCCCATTGGTATCCTAACCAGTTTATATCCCTTTTGATTGATTCAACATACTCCATATCCTCCGTGGTGGGATTAGTATCATCAAATCTTAAATTAGTTTTACCACCATATTTTTGTGCAATTGAAAAACTTACCCATATCGCTTTAGCGTGTCCAATATGCAGGTAACCATTAGGCTCCGGAGGAAATCTAGTATGTACTCTACCCTCATGCTTGCCGGATTCAATATCCGCTTTCACCATTTCCTCTAAAAAATTTAAAGACTCTTTTGGTTCTTCACTCATAATTACATTTTCTCTGGCATTTCAATACCGATTATATTAAACGCATGTTTTAAAGCCTTTGCAACTTCCCTTGACAAAGACAATCTGAATGACTTTGCCTCAGGCGATTCTGCTCGTAATATGCTAACATCATGATAAAAACGATGGTAACTTCGTGCTAATTGGTATGCAAAGGAAGCAATTTTAGAAGGATCGTAAGCCTCTGCAGCCTCGTCAATAATTTGAGGATATTCCATTAACTGAGAAAGCAAATCTTTTTCGACTTCGTTTAAATCTTGGTATGAATCAAAATTAACTTGGGTGTTTTCTTTCTCCTTTCTCATTATCGATTGAATCCTAACATAGGCGTTCTGGATGTATGGTCCAGTATCACCTTGCATATCTACCGATTCTTTTGGATCAAAAACCATTCGCTTTTTCGGATTCACTTTAAGGATAAAATATTTTAATGCGCCCAATCCTACCTTTCGATTTATTTCTTTTTGTTCTTCTGGATCAATCTCGATGGTAACCTCACGCTCTGAAGCATTACTAGCTGCTTCGCAAATAACTTCTTCTATCAAATCATCTGCATCTACAACGGTGCCTTCACGAGATTTCATTTTACCACTTGGTAAATCCACCATTCCATATGAAAGGTGAAATAATCCATCAGCGTATTCTTTGTTTAACTTTTTACAAATTGCAAAAAGGGCTTTAAAATGATAATCTTGTTCATTGGCAACGGTGTAGATCATTTTTTTTGTGCCATGATTTTCAAATCGCTTTTCTACAGTTCCGATGTCCTGGGTCATGTAAACAGATGTACCATCACTTCTCAAAACTAATTTCTCGTCTAAGCCTACATCGGAAAGATCAATCCAAACGCTTCCATCATTTTTTTTGTAAAAGAGATTTTTCTTCAATCCTTCATCTATTGCGTCTTTACCTAAAAGATAAGTTTGGGATTCGTAGTATAAAATATCGAAACTTGCACCAAGCTTTTTATAAGTTTCTTCGAAACCAGCATAAACCCAATTGTTCATTTTTTCCCAAAGCCCTCTGACTTCCTGATCTTCTTCTTCCCATTTTAATAACATTTCTTTTGCCTCAGATCCCAGAGGACTATATATATTAAAATATTGATTTTTGAAACGCTTGAAGAAAATTATAGCTTCTTCATCTTCATTTCGATTAGCTTTAAACGCACTAAGCCCTTCATCGCCTTTTTGCCAATCTAGGTACTCTTCTTTGAATTTCTTTTCAAATAAAACATAATAGTCACCAACAAAATGATCGCCTTTTTTATTGGTTGATTCCGGAGTTGCTCCACCAGCATATTTTTGCCATGCCAACATACTTTTACAAATGGCGATACCTCTATCATTAATAATTTGAGTATTAATAACAGAGTAACCAGAAGCCTTCAATAAATTTGATGTGGATGCTCCCAACAAAATATTTCGGACGTGTCCTAGATGTAATGGCTTATTGGTGTTGGGTGAAGAAAACTCAACCAAAACCTGTTCGTTTTTGGAAGCCAAATCAAAACTATCTTGCTTATTAAATAAAATCAACTGTTCTTTCCAAAATTTGTCCTCTAAGCTCAGATTTAAAAAACCCTTAATCACATTATAATTCTTGACAATAGTCAATTCTTCTTTTAGGCACTGACCAATTTCCTCTGCTAACTGCGCAGGAGAAATCTTCAACATTTTAACCAAAGGAAAAACGACAAGGGTGAAATCCCCATCGAATTCTTTTCGCGTTGGACTCAATACCAATTTATTTGTCAAATCTTCACCAGCGCGTTGATTTTCATAGAGCGCATTTAAACAATTCCCAATCTCTATTTGGATATTCATAGACAACTTTAATAATCTGCAAAATTAGTTATTTTGACGGAGCTTATTTTGCTGGTAAAACATTGAAAAAACTAAATCGAACATTGCCATATGATCTCAGTTCTTTAAAGCTTTCGATTTGTGAAAAGTTATGCCTAGAATCATGCTCAACGATGAGTGTAGAATCCTTTTTTAGGAGATTATTCGAAAGAATCAATTCGGGCAAAGATGATAATTGCTTTAGATCATACGGTGGGTCTGCGAATATCAAATCAAATTTTTTTTCTGATTTTGACAAAAATTTGAAGACATTACCTTGAACAATATCTAATTTTTTCTCTATCCCTAATTCTTCACAAAGAGATTGTAAAAAACGTACACAGGGCCTAAATCGTTCGACATAGGTAACTTGCTTTACACCTCTAGACACAAACTCTAGACTAATATTACCAGTTCCTCCAAAAAGATCAAGGACCGAAATTTGGCTAAAGTCAAACTTGTTGCTTAGAATGTTAAATAGAGCTTCTTTCGCAAAATCAGTGGTAGGCCGAGTGGGCCAATTTGATGCAGGTGGATTAAATTTCCTTCCTTTAAATTCGCCACCGACTATTCTCATATGTACAAAACATCATCTTCAACATTTTGGATTCTCGAAGTACGAAGATTAGCGACATTTTTTTGTGAGACTTCTTTAAAGTAAGTTTTAAGAAGCTTTTTAAGTGAAGAATCAAAATCACCTAACAAAAATACTGTTGAAGATTCATTGAATTCGTCTTGCAGTAAATGGCTGAAATATACTATATCAGTATTGGTATTGCTCTTGAAACTATTGATCATTTTAATTTGACCTTTAACAATTACACTGGCATGTAATTGACCTTTCATATTCATGAAGAAAACTCCATCAGTGGATGTTTCCAAACATAATTTCAAAAAATATGAAGAAAAATGTTCAATCGAGCTTGGCTCAAGTTTTTCCTTAATCTGCTTGACATCATTGTTTGAAATACCCCAAACATTTACAACATCATCATTTAAAACATCTTCCAAAATCGAAATGGCTTGTTGTGACTTCAAGCCTTTCTTCTTTCTCAATAAACGTTTTTTGAAAGACATATCATAAGCCTTGTTTGGCAGCAACGAATGTGAATGACTATTGACTATTATTTTCTTTGCCATTTGTTCCTATAAAAAACTGCCTATATCACCATAAGATATAGACAGTATTTAATTTTAATTCAATTGATTTTATCTTTCCCAATTACCTCCGAGGTTTGGTTTAGACATATCACCAAACTTAAAAATGTTATTCGGTTCGTAAGAATTATCATACTTCATAAAACGCTCACTCCCAAATTCTCCCATAAAATCCTTCCATCTAGTTGATACTTCCAAAACATTTACCAAAGTTTTTTGATAAGTCAATGTATCCGTTTCAATTTTGAATTGAGTATCCGAAAAGGGAACATACCTTAAAGAATCCAAATTGATATCCAATTTATTTATTGAATCAATTGCGCTCTTAAAAGTCGTTTCTGTTATAAATGCTTCAGGATCCTCAGAATCAGGATCATCCATTATATTTTCAATTTTAAAACTGTCAGTCTTAAGCACATAACTAAGGGTATCAAAGTTTTCCGCAAATTCTCCCTTGATATCTCTAAAATGTTCTTGTGCTGTACGGATATCCATTAGGCGATTTTTTACTGCATCAGATCGAAGATCTTTTTGGGCTTTAAAAGCAATAGGTTCTTTGATACTGTTGTATAATAAAAAAGCCAAAAAAAGGATTACCAAAGTCAGTAAAATGTTAATTCCAAGCCTCATTTTTCGTTTATTGTAGTATTTATACTTTAAATTATTGCGTTCTTTGACGTATACAATAATAGTAAAAATTTAATCAATTTTTTCCCTAGATATGTCAAATATAATATTAGCCATTGAGTCTTCATGTGACGACACGTCTGTTGCTATTATAAAGGATGCTAATGTAATCAGTAATGTTGTAGCAACTCAAAAAATTCATGAAGAATATGGTGGTGTTGTGCCAGAAGTTGCATCTAGAAAACATGAAGAAAATATAGTGCCTACCATTTATCAAGCACTGAAGCAAGCAGAAGTAAAATTAGCAGATATTTCAGCCATCGGAATCACTCGAGGGCCTGGTCTTTTAGGGAGTTTAATGGTTGGCTTAAGTTTCGTCAAAGGACTTGCTCTAAGTTTAGAAATTCCTTTGATAGAAGTAAATCATATGAAGGCCCATGTTTTAGCACATTTCGCAGAACTACCTCATCCTCCATTTCCATTTTTGTGTCTCACTGTTTCAGGTGGGCATACCCAAATCGTTAAAATTACTGATTACGATCAAATGGAGGTGATCGGTGAAACTAGGGATGACGCGGCCGGGGAAGCTTTTGATAAAAGTGGAAAACTTTTAGGTCTAGGCTATCCTGCCGGTCCAATAATCGACAAGTTGGCTCAAAAAGGAGTTCCAAGATTTAAATTTCCAATTCCTAAGATTCCAGGATTGGATTTTAGTTTTAGCGGCATAAAAACAGCTATTCGTTATTTCTTGAGAGACGAAATCAAAAAAAATCCCAATTTTTTAAACGAAAATATGGAAGACATATGCGCTAGTATTCAAACCAGCATAGTCAACTTTTTGATGGCCAAACTAAAGCGAGCCGCTCGTGAGCATAATATCTCTCATGTTGCTATTGCAGGTGGTGTATCTGCCAATTCACATTTGCGAAAAGAATTAGTGAACGCCGCTGATAAATTAAAATGGAAAGCCTACATCCCTTCTTTCCAATTTTGCACCGATAATGCTGGGATGATCGGAATTGCCGCACACTATAAATTTCTTAAAAAGGATTTTGCTAAATTAGACATTGCTCCGTCAGCAAGATTACCAATTTCGAAAAATTGATTTCACAAAAATCTATACAAGAGATACTTAATATAGCTCAGATCGAAGATACAGTGGGTGAATTCGTCAATTTAAGAAGACGAGGTGTCAACATGATTGGGCTTTGTCCTTTTCACAATGAAAAAACTCCTTCATTTACAGTTTCTCCTACAAAAAACATTTACAAATGCTTTGGGTGTGGCAAAGGAGGTAACTCTGTTCAGTTTATTATGGAACATGAACAAATGAGCTTTCCTGATTCGATCCGTTATTTCGCAAAGAAATACAATATCGAATTAGAAGAGACCGAACGTTCCGAAAAATATGAAGAAGAAAAACAACTAACTGAAGCACTTTACCTTATCAATGAATTCTCAAATAAATACTTTCAAAATCAACTTTGGAATACTGACTTAGGTAAATCCGTAGGACTCTCCTATTTTAAAAGTCGAGGATTTAGAGAAAGTACAATCAAAGATTTTCAATTAGGTTATGCCCCCGATGTAAACGGACAACTTTATACCAAGTTGATTGATGGGAATTACAATAAAGAATATGTCTTTAAACTCGGTTTATCGAAACGAGAAAATTCTGATTTTTTTAGAGCCCGGGTCATGTTCCCCATACATAACCTGAGTGGCAAGGTCATCGGATTTGGCGGTAGAACTCTTTCACAAAACAAAAAAACACCGAAATACCTAAATAGTCCTGAATCAGAGATCTACAATAAGAGTAGGTCCTTGTACGGACTTTATTTCGCTAAAAAAGCCATCAGACAAGAGGATGAATGTATACTTGTTGAAGGTTATACTGATACAATTTCTCTTCACCAAGCAGAAATTCAAAATGTGGTCGCTTCTTCTGGCACTTCGTTAACTGTAGACCAGATCAAATTGATTAAACGCTACACCAATAACATCAAAGTTTTATTTGATGGTGATGCAGCAGGTATCAAAGCAGCCCAAAGAGGTATGAATCTCATCTTGGAGCAAAACATGAATATAAGTTTGGTTCCTTTGCCGGATGGTGAAGACCCGGATTCATATCTTAGCAAATTAGGCACGATAGAATTTAAAGAGTTTTTAAATCGCAGTGCAAAGGATTTTTTATTATTTAAAGTTGAACAGGTTGCAGAAAATGCTCATAATAATCCAATCGAGAAAGCAAATCTGATTAAGGATATTTTGGAAAGTATTGCCAAAATACCAGACACCTTGAAACGAGCGGCATATATCCAACAATGTGCTAAGCTTTTGGACATGAAAGAAGAAATTCTGTTCAAAGAATCAAACAAAATAATTTCTGCAGACATTCGTCGAAAGCAAATAAATCAAGACAGGGGTAATTTTAATCAAGTCAACGAAACATCATTTATTTCTGAAAAGCCCTCTGAGAAACAATTTGGTAATACCATAAAAGAAGGATTATTTCATCAAGAAAAAGATTTGGCCCGCATAGCCATGGAACACGGAAGTAAAGTTTATGATGAAGAACAGCACATTACGATAATCGAATACCTTTCTTTCAATTTAGAAGATTACTTGGAAACCTTCGAAAATCCAGTTTTCGCCAAATTGATCAAAATGGCCTCTAAGGCAATTGAATCTAATCCTGACTATTTGCAAACATATTTCACCAATCATATCGATTCCGAAATTCAACAAGTCGCCATTGACACACTTAGCTCTCCTTATAGCTATGCAAATTGGGATGAACGCGGATCTGGATTAATGACTCAGAAAGATCCGGGCGAAAACCATCAAGCAGATTTAGAAAAATCTCTCTACAGATACTTGTTAAAAAGAATACGCATGCGCGAAAAATTGTACAAAGAAAAAATCGTACAAATGCAAGAAAGTGGCGAAAATCCTGAGGAGATTTCTAAAATAATTAGAATATATCAAGAGCTACAACAAGAAAAGAAAAACCACGCAAAGAAAATAGAAACTAATCTCACCTATCGGATTTAATAAATAAACCCCTGCTTTTTCGTATTTTATTCCGAAATATTTCGATGAAGAGTATCCTCAATGGGTTTTCTCGTCATATATATTGAATTTTAATAACAAAACCAACTAGCATGGCAAGAGATGACTACAGACCATTGGCTTTCTACGAAAACAATCTAGGTACCATCCAGAATGGATTTGGAAAATTTTCCGAAGGCGGCGAACACTATTTCACCTATAATGTTGGTAATCAAGTTTATCTAATTAGTGAAGGATATGGATCTGAGAATGCAAGAGACAATGGAATAAACTCTGTTACCAATAACATGGGAAATCCAGATCGATATATTTACGATGTCGATGATCAAGGAAATCATTATTTCAGTTTACGAGCAGGAAACAACCAAGAAATCGCAACTAGTCGTTGGTTTACCTCAGCAGATGGAGCACAAACTGGAGCTGCTACCCTTCGAGGTGGTGGAACTGGAGAAACTACAGCATTTGAAGGGGATATGGTAGCTGCTGGCGGAAGCGCTTCGATCAACATCGCAGCTGCGGCACCTGCTGGACCTCCAAAAGAAAAAAAGAAAAGAAAAAAGAGAAAGACTCCAAAGAAGCCTAAAAAGGAAAAAGTTTACCTACAACAAGGGGATTATCCCATAAACGGCGTTAATTATAAAATTTTTAGATCTGGGAATGACAAACATTATTTCACCTTCCATCGAGAAGACGGTAAAACCATTTTCCTAAATGCAGATGTGAGGGGCTTTGAAACCGAGAACCAGGCTAAAACCATGGTTTACGAGGTCTTTAAATACGGACCTGTCGAATCCAACTATGAAGGTAAAGAGACAAGAAATGGTAAATACTACTTTTACTTAAAAGGTGAGGACGGTAAAAACATTGCTAAAAGTTTCTTTTATGGTTCAGTAGCTGATATGCAAAGTGCTGTAGGTCTGATGCTAGGTGCCACTATACCTGGTCAAGCCGAAGCTGATGAAGCGGCAGCTATTGCCAAACGAGAAGAAGAGGCTGCCGCCGCCGCTGCAATTGCTGCAAAGCGTAAAGAGGAAGAGGCTGCTGCCTTGGCTGCTAAGAAAAGAGAAGATGAAGCCGCTGCTTTAGAGGCTCAAAGAAAACGAGATGCTGAAGAAGCTGTTGCCGCTGCAAAGAAAAAAGAGGAAGAAGCTGCTGCTGCCAAAGAAGCTCAAAAGAAATCGGGTTTAGACGAATACCTACATTGTAATGAATACAAAAACAAACCCAAGGCAAGCTCTTACGAAGGTTTTTCTTCGTTTGAAAAAAATGGTGAATACTATTTCGCTCTATTAGATAATAACGGAAAGGTAAGATTAAGGTCTCAAGCTTATACTGCTGAATCTGGAAGAGACAATGGTATTGAGTCGGTTATGAAAAACAGGAGCTTAAAAGAACGTTGGTCTGTTTTAGAAGAAAATGGTAAATACTTTTCGATTTTGAAAGCCGGAAATCATCAAGAAATTGGGAGATCTTGTCCTTATGATGATAAGGCTTCAGCAGGTTGGATTTGGGGAGCTGCTCCCGCTGCAGCGGCTATCACAGCTGCTGCTACCGCACCGAAAGTTGTAAAATCCACTCCACCACCTCCAAAAAAGGTAGTCAAGGAAATCAAGAAAGAGAAAGCTGCCCCAGCAAAAGCAGCTCCTGTGAAAGCAGCCGCAGCCAACGCTTCCAAAGAAAGAGGATGTGCATGGCTCTGGTGGTTATTGCCACTTCTTTTACTTGCCTTATTATTATGGTTTTTCCTTAAAGGTTGTGAGGGTTGTAATTCTGCGGCAGTCGTTGCACCGATCGAAGAAGTTGTGGAAGAAACTAAAGAAGCCATTGCTCCGATTGATACGATTGATCAAGAGACTAAAGCGGCCGCTCTAGAAGCCGAAAGAAAAGAAGCTGAAGCAAAAGCCCAAGCCGAAGAAGCTGCTAGGGTCAAGGCAGAACGAGAAGAACGTGAAAGAGCCCTTGAAGCTGAAAGAAGAAGAGGAGGTAACAAGAGTGCAGGATTCTAATCTTTTATAAAGTTCGAAATAAAAAAGCCCAGACTTTCTGTCTTGGGCTTTTTTTATTTTGAATGCGGATGATCTTCGCTGAATAAGGAAACATGTAAATGATCTGCAGTACCCTTATGACGTAGGGTATTAAAACCAAGCGATCTAAAATAGATGTTGATTAACACATTTTTCCACTCGGCTTTCCCTTTAGTTCTTAAATCTACAGCATGAGCGAACCCCGTACTTTTTTGTTTATAATGCAAGGATCTTTCATTGGTTTTTAGACCCATGTTTTTATAATCTGCCGTATTCCTTGTTGCATCTGTTATTACCAAATCATTGTCGATAGAAACCAAGGTACTTAAGCTTAATCTCAAAATTGGATGAAGGCCAAGAACCTCGGTTCTCAATTCTGGGGATTTCAAATTCTTGTTATTCATTAAAACCAATCCCTGAATTGCGTAAATGATCACTAGTAGAATTGCGATGACAAACCTTCTCTTCAAAGCACCTAAATCGCCAACTCTACCGGTTAATTTTCCATAAAAAAAAGTGAAGTACAAAAACATTAGTATTGCCGTAGCGAATGTCGAAAGAGCAATACAGGACCAAGGAGATAGCGAATAATTTACATGCAGATAACTCGCCGTTCGCAATAAAATCACAAAGGGTAATATTAAAAGCACCAAAAAGAAAAAGACTTTGTAAATAAATCTAAACATGCGTATTTACAAAGTACATAAGATTAATTGCGATCCAAACAATTTAAATCCTCAAATGCTTCTTTTAATCTTTTCTTAAAACTCCCCTCGCCTTCTCTAAGCCATTTTCGCGGATCATATTTCTTTTTATTTGGTTTATCGCTTCCTTCGGGATTACCGATTTGCTGTTGCATGTAACCAGCATTAGGTTCGTAATAATCTCTAACTCCAGTCCAAAAAGCCCATTGCAAATCAGTGTCAATATTCATCTTAATAGCCCCATATTCGATAGCCTCTCGAATTTCGTCACGACTGGATCCAGAGCCACCATGAAAAACAAAATTAATTGGGTTAGGGTCTTCAATATTCAATTCTTTTCTCAAAAATTCTTGAGAGTTTTTAAGAATGATAGGTCTCAATTCAACATTTCCTGGTTTATAAACCCCATGTACATTTCCAAATGCTGCGGCTACCGTAAAACGATTACTTATTTTGGATAAGGCTTTATAGGTTTGAGCTACTTCCTCAGGTTGTGTATATAAACGGGCACTGTCAATGTCAGTATTGTCCACCCCATCTTCTTCACCTCCGGTTACGCCAAGCTCTACTTCGATGGTCATACCTAGTTTATTCATCCTTTCAAAATACTTAGCTGATATTTCGATATTTTCTTCTAAAGGTTCTTCAGAAAGATCCAACATGTGAGAACTGTACAAAGGCACGCCATTTTTTTCCATATACTTTTCACCAGCTTCCAACAAGCCATCTATCCAAGGCAGCAATTTTTTTGCACAATGATCTGTATGTAAAATCACAGGTACACCATATGCCTTAGCCATTTGATGCACATGCATAGCACCCGAAATTCCCCCTTGAATTGCGGAAAATTGATTTTCACCTCCCAATCCTTTGCCGGCAAAGAAGGTCGCACCGCCATTTGAAAATTGAACAATCACAGGAGAATTCACCTCTCTTGCAGTTTCTAATACTGCGTTGACAGTGTTTGTACCAACGACATTTATAGCCGGAAGAGCAAAATTGTTTTCATTCGCGTAATTGAAGACCTCAGTGACCTCATCACCAAACAAAACTCCATTTCTAAATTTTCCCATTGTTTTATTTTTTAAATTATGCCTTTTTCAGCCAAATATCTTTCCGCGTCAAGCGCCGCCATACAACCAGTTCCCGCAGCGGTAACTGCTTGTCGATAAACATGATCTTGAGCATCACCACTCGCAAATACACCTTGAATATTCGTTTTTGCAGTGCCGGGTATAGTTATAAGATAACCAGAATCTTCCATGTCTATCCAACCTTTAAAAATATCAGTATTTGGTTTGTGACCGATCGCTACGAAAAATCCTGTAACTGCGATTTCTGATGATTCTCCGGTTTTATTGTTTTTAATTCTAACACCTGTAACACCATCATCTCCCAAGACTTCCTCTGTTTCGGTATTCCAATACATTTGGATATTCTCTGTTTTCAATACACGTTCTTGCATGATTTTGGAAGCTCTCATTTCATCTCTTCTTACGAGCATGTGAACCTTTGTACAAAGCTTTGCTAAATAAGTAGCCTCCTCTGCTGCTGTATCTCCAGCTCCTACAATTGCAACTTCTTGCCCTCTAAAAAAGAATCCATCACAAACTGCACATGCAGAAACTCCTTGATTCATTAAACGTTGCTCGGACTCTAAACCTAGCCATTTTGCAGAAGCACCAGTAGCTATAATTACGGTATGTGCTTCGATTTCTTCACCTGACTCTGTCCATATTTTATGCACTGGTCCTGTAAAATCTACTTTGGATATCATTTCGAATTTCACCTCTGTTCCGAATCTCACAGCCTGATTTTTAAAATGTTCCATCATTTCCGGGCCTTGAACACCATCTGGATAACCTGGATAGTTTTCAACGTCTGTGGTAATTGTCAATTGACCACCAGGCTCCGGTCCAGTATATACTATTGGATCCAAATTTGCCCTAGAGGCATAGATAGCGGCAGTGTAACCAGCCGGACCTGAACCAATGATAACGGTTTTCTTTATATTATTAGTTTCACTCATATCTTGAAATTGAGTCGCAAAAATACAAATTCAGATAATGAATTGATACTTATAGATTTGTTAAGAATTAATTTTGCTATTTATTTTTTTAATAATGCGAGAAACTGTCTTCTGGCGATCATTATCATTTCTCACACGATACTTGGCCTTCAAATAATACGGTCTTCTCTCTTTTCTCAATTTTCTGATGAAAGACTTTAATCCTTTTATACTTCGAAAATTAGCGATAAGGGGTCTATGTATTTTTCCTTTGAACAACCTTTTTGTCAAGTTATCTAAAGAGGATTGCAAAAAAACACTTCTCTCAAAGTCAATAATTTTTTGATTGACCACGAAACAAGGTGTACCTCCTCCTAAGGCGATGACCAAGCCTTTTTGATTGGCCAATTTCAACAAATAGCCACTTTCCAAAGATCTAAACACTTTTTCGCCAGAATCGTTGAAAATTTGTGAAATGGATTTGCCTTCTTTTTTTTCGATGTAAGAATCGAGGTCAATGAATTTAAATTTTAGGGCCTCAGCCAAAATAGGTCCAATTGTTGACTTTCCGGATCCCATAAATCCGATAATGTAAAGATTCGAGTTAAGTTTATTTTTTTGACTGATAATCTAAAAATTGATTGAAAAATGAAAGTATATTCGTGAGCTATTAAATCCAAAACTATGCTCTTTATTTTACAAGCCCAACAAAGTCCAATTATAGGATTCTTACCTTTAATATTAGTACTAATTGTAATTTATTTCTTTTTTATGCGTCCTCAAGCAAAAAAACAAAAGTTACAAGACGAATTTGTTCAAGGTTTACAGAAAGGCGACAAAGTAGTTACCTCGAGTGGTATCGTTGGTCAAATCACTAAAGTAGATGAAAATTCCATTCAGTTACAACTGGATCAAAAGAATTATATGACCGTTGTGACTGGCGCAATTTCGAAAGAAATGACAGATCAATACTTTAAGGAAGATTAAAAAAATCTTCCCTTAACGTATTAGGTTCACGTTACCAGTCCTGACATTTTCTTCACCATTAATACATACAGACCTCAAACAAAAAGCATAACTATCTGGTGATAAAGCTTTGCCTTTAAAAGTGCCGTCCCACCCAACTCTGATGTCATCGGTTCTGAATATTTCTTGACCCCAACGATTGTAAATCACAAAATCGATGGTTTCTACAAATAAACTTCTCACAAATAGCTCATCGTTAACCCCATCACCATTCGGTGAAAAGCCACTGGGCACAAACACAGATTCGTCATCACATCGAGGTGTAAGTACTATAATTTCTACGGACGCAGTCGCGGAACATCCATTTTCATCGATGACCGTAACAGTGTAAATCGTTGTTTCATCAGGCATGACAATCTGTTCGATTTCAACCGATCCGTTTGACCACAAAATACTATCACCAATGGAAGTTCCAAA
This sequence comes from Saprospiraceae bacterium, assembly GCA_020631135.1. Taxonomy (GTDB): domain Bacteria; phylum Bacteroidota; class Bacteroidia; order Chitinophagales; family Saprospiraceae; genus JAHDHU01. The sequence goes on from JAHDHU010000050.1 coordinate 18,970, forward strand.
AACCTCAATTGTAGCCTCTTCACCTTGAATAATCGTAAGATCGTCCGTGATGGAAATGTTTAGGTCACTAACCAGGAGAGGTACTGTGAGCGTAGTTTCACATCCGTGAAGCGTATTGACAACATTCACCATTAGATCTTTTGATTCGTTGGCAAATACTACTGGTGTGGTGGTATCACCCCCAGACACAATACAATCTTCTGGCGACCATTGATAGGTATAAATATCTAAATCATCATTATTAATAATAGATGCAATCGTTGAACCTTCATCACATATGACTGCGAGTGGCCCTAGATCAATGTCAAATTCGACTATGTTTAAATCAATCGTATCTGAAATAGAT
>JAHDHU010000051.1 GCA_020631135.1 Saprospiraceae bacterium
ACTATTGTTTAAATCAGGATGACTCAACTGTTGCGACCGATCACTTAGCAGTTGTGGTTGATTTTGACAAAGCCGCGATTAGTAATGTAGATCAATTAGATTTTGCTGATGTTGGTTTTTATCCAAATCCGGCGGATGACAAACTTTATTTTTCTGAGCTTATTGATGATATATATATTTACGACGTGATGGGTAAAGTTGTGCTTAAATTAAGTGAATCAAGATATTCGATTTTTATCGAATATTTGACTCCAGGTCAATATATACTTAAAGGAACATTGGGTGATAAATCCATCACAAAGAGATTTGTGAAAAAATAAAATTGTCTTAGCATATTATCCAACACATTGCTGTAAGTTTGCACGCTTAAAATCAGGATATGTTATCAGTACATAATGTCTCATTGCAATTTGGTAAAAGAGTGCTTTTTGATGAGGTCAACATTAGCTTTTCAGGAGAAAATTGTTACGGGATTATAGGGGCCAATGGTGCGGGTAAGTCAACCTTCTTAAAAATCCTATCAGGTGAAAAAGATGCAAATACCGGATCGGTTTCTTTAGAAGCTGGCAAACGTATGGCAGTCTTAAAGCAGGAGCATTTCGAATTCGATGAAGTCACTGTTTTAGATACAGTTTTGATGGGTCACAAAGTCTTGTGGGACATTATGGTGGCGAAAAATGAAATCTACGCGAAGCCCGATTTTTCTGATGAAGATGGAATCAAAGCTTCAGAACTTGAAACTGAGTTTGCAGAAATGGATGGTTGGAATGCTGAGCCTGAAGCTGCAAGTTTACTAAGTGGTATTGGTATCCATGAAAAAGATCACAGCAAACTCATGAAGGAATTGGATGGAAACCAAAAAGTTAGGGTTTTGTTGGCTCAAGCTTTATTTGGTAATCCTGATGTATTGATATTGGATGAGCCAACGAATGATTTGGATTTACAAACGATCACTTGGTTAGAGGACTTTTTGCTAGACTTTAAAAATACGGTGATTGTAGTTTCTCACGACAGACACTTTTTGGATACCGTCTGTACACACATAGTAGATATTGATTTTGCAAAAGTAAATCTGTACACTGGAAATTATAGTTTCTGGTACCATAGTAGTCAATTGGCATTAAAGCAAAAATTGAATCAAAACAAGAAGACAGAAGATAAAAGAAGAGAGATGCAAGCCTTTATTGATCGCTTTTCAGCGAATGCGTCAAAATCTAGACAAGCAACTTCTCGGAAGAAAATGTTGGATAAATTGGTGATCGATGAAATAAAACCTTCATCCAGAAAGTATCCTGGAATTATTTTTAAAGCCGAAAGGTCTGTAGGGAAACAACTTTTAGGGGTCAAAGGTTTGAGTGCGAATGCTGCAGACGGAACTCCCCTATTTACTAAATTGGATTTTGAAATGAATCAAGGGGATAAGATCGCAGTAATATCTAAAAATAGCTTGGCGACTACGGCCTTTTATGAAATTTTAAATGAGTTTAGAAAGCCTGATGATGGATTTTTTGAATTTGGACAAACCATAACCACGGCATATCTGCCAAATGATAACGAAAGCTATTTTAGTGATCCACATTCTTTGATTGATTGGTTAAGACAATATTCGGATAATAAGGATGAAGCTTTCATAAGAGGATTTTTGGGACAAATGCTTTTTACTGGTGAAGAGTCTCTAAAAATGAGCAATGTTCTTTCCGGTGGAGAGAAAGTAAGATGTATGCTTTCGCGAATGATTATGACGCAAGCCAATATTTTAATGATGGATGAGCCTACAAATCACCTGGACTTGGAAAGTATCACAGCCTTAAACAATGCGATGGTCAATTTTGATCAGAGTATCTTATTTACTTCGCATGATCACGAGATTACCTCGACTGTAGCTAATCGAATTATTGAAATTGGTCCAAAAGGATTTATTGATAGCCTAAAGCCTTATGATGAATTTATCAAAGACGCAGGTGTAGAAGAACAAAGAAAGGAAATTTATTAAGCCCTAAAATTCAAGTGCCTTTCTATTTCTGTTGTTCTTGTGTCTTTTTTGAGCAATGAACTATTCTTTTTGAGTAGTTTTTGGGTCTTTATACATTCGGTTTGAGTCATTTCACCGCACCATTTATAGCTTCCCTTTTTGAGCTTTAAGCGTTCACTGTTTTTCCTTGCGATTTGTTCGATAAAGCCATTCATATTTTCTTGTGCTTTATCGATACCATTTTTCAAATGATCAATTAAAAAGTAATTTCCATTTATCGTAAAACCATCTTCAAAAACATCCTCGACATCATCGTTTACTTCCGTAATCAAATCAAAATATCTCCAATCAGCTGGAGGATGAAGTCTCTTAATCATCGGAAATTTATCGGAAATGATTCGTCTCAATAATTTTACATCACAGGACTTGAAATAGTAGTAATGTTCGATATTTAATGAGGTGGGTAATTTATTTTGCCTTAAATACAGTTCGTGCTTTTGATATCGATAAATTAATTTGCAATAGTCGTCGTGTACCTTCTGATCCACACCACAATTGGTCAATGAACGATAGATTTCTTTCCAATATTTTTTTAAATCTTTCTCTGGATCGATTGTCCAATTGGTTTCAAGATGATGGTCAAGAAAATAAATGGCTATTTGCAATTCTTTTAAAGCGGAAATTATTGGATGATTTTTGTAGTTTTCACCGACAAGATCAAAAAGTTGCGGAAACCTTCGATAAACAAATAATTCTTCTATTTTCTTCTCCAGTTCCTTGCGCATATAATACTCATTTGTTGTCTAGACGTGTAAAGCTTTGGAAAGTCAGCTATGGGTCCTATAATTCTATAATCAATCAAAGTGTTAGTCTTTAAATGGCTGAATATCAGGTCTTTAAGCCCTACCCTTTTGAGCTTTATCTGAAGTTGTCGAGAAAATCACGATATATTTCGTCGAGTAAATCTTCTGCAACTCTATTGGGATTTTCAAAATCTTGATTTCTTGTATTTCTAAACCTAGCGGGTATGGCTCTTTCGTCTCCATAAGCAGTATAGAATTCTAAGTTTTCATCAAAAGATGCATCGAATCTTTGTCGGCGAATCTGGCAATTCCCATTATTCGAATATATATCCAGACGTAATTCTAATTCTGAAGTTCTCGTAACTTCATCAATTCTAACAGAACCTGTGACTCGTTCGTAAATAGGTATTTCGGTTGTTGTTCCTGATGTGTCTACTTGAGTTTGATATCCAGTAATTACCTCTTCTTCAAAATCCCTTCGATCAGTTCTTGTTCGATCAAATTGCTCAAAATCAGAAAAAACCAAATCGATTATACAATCTGTATTTTCTGAGCTTTTATCATAACTCACTTTTGTAAAAATGTTTTTTACATCTTTTTCAACATCTTCGAAAACCCTATCGATTTCCCAGGATAAATCAAAGTTGATTGATCTTTTGGTTATTAGATAATGTACTACTCCTAAATCAAGCGCATCTTGTTGCAAATTAGATAGCTCTTTATTTTCTTGCTCTGCATAGTAAATGGCCTTGTCAAATTGATAGTATGCAGTTTGTGCGAGAAGTTTGTTGTTTTTGTCGATGGCTTCGTTTAAGTTTCTTTTAGCCACCGAAGCATAGTCATTTGCTAATTTGTCACCTAATATATTTCGATCATTTTTTAATTTTTCTACCCTTATATCAATGTCGTTCCCTAAATACTTTTTTGCAGAATTATAGGATTTAAAAATATTACCATATTGATTATATGCTTTTTCTTGATCCTCAAGATTTCCATTTTTTAAAGCAATGATTTCTTCCTCATCCTCATTCATAATTTTGTCGAAAGCATCATTGATTATTTTTTTGTTTTCCCTATTCTTTTTCCCCTTCTCTAATTCGGATAAGGCTTTTGTAAATGCCTTTTGGTAATTGCCTTTATCGTAAAGTTTTGAAGGGCTCGAGCAAGCAATTATAGTCAGGGCTAGAGAAATTAATATAATTGATCGAAATGAAATCATTGGTTGAGATTTTATGGAGCTGGATTTGGTATCAGTTCATTCAACGCATTAATTTGATCAATTAGTTCAGTATTTAGATCAACATAAGCACTTGCGATATTTTCTTCCAATTGGGCTATGGTGGTAGCACCAATAATGGTGCTACAAACAAACTCTTGAAATTGGACAAAGGCCAAGGACATTTGAGTCAAAGACAGATTAAATTCTTTGGCTAGTTTTTGATAAGCTTCTACTGCTCTACCAACATTCGACGATTTATATCGGGGATAAGGATACCAATTAAGGCGTGCTTGTGGTCTAGCTGTTTTATTGAGGTATTTTCCGGTCAAATGTCCCATTGCCAAAGGAGAATAAGCCAGTAATGGAAAATTCTCTCGATGAGAAATTTCAGAAAGATTATGTTCAAAGGTCCTGTTCAACAAGTTGTATGCATTTTGGATGGTCTTGAATCGCGGTAATTGATTATAATCGCTATGTTTAAATGAGTTCATTACTCCCCAAGGAGTTTCATTTGACAATCCAAAATGTCTAATTTTTCCTTCCTTTTGTTTTTGAGACAATAAATTAATGATTTCCAAAAAATTGTCTTCCCATTCCGCATTGTGCACATAGTTTCTTTGCCCAAACATATTTGATTTTCTTTCAGGCCAATGCAATTGATAAAGATCCAAGTAGTCCGTTTGCAGGTTATTCAAACTTTTGTCTAAAGCTTCTTCTATGCGCACTTTTGAAAATCCAAGCGGGAGCTTTGAGATATAACTTAAGTTTTGAGAAGGACCAGTTACTTTAGTAGCTATGATTACATCTTGCCGCTTCGACTTATTCTTCGCAATCCAAGTTCCTATATATTTTTCAGTTAGACCATAGCTTTCCTCGTTAGCGGGTACTGCATACATTTCTGCGGTGTCCAAAAAATTAATTCCTTTTTCAAGTGCAAAATTTATTTGTTCATGTGCTTCGGTCTCAGAATTTTGCCTACCCCAAGTCATGGTGCCAAGGCAGATCTGACTTACCATAATATTCGTATCACCTAGTTTCTTATACTCCATTTATTTGTTTGTGATTATCATTTCTCTTTCATCATTGAGGATGGCTAGTTTTTTTTGCATTTTTAGTTCTTCCGATTCTAAATATGCTAAAAATCGCTTGATCCTATCATGAGTACTTCGGATTTCGGATAAGGTATTTCTAATTTTCTTTTGAATGATCCAATCAGTAATTAGGTTGTCGAAAAATATGTTGGTAAAACCGCTCAATTGATCTGCGTTGATTCGTGTATCAAAATCGTGTACATTGATATCTTGTAATTCTTTCTGAAATATTCGCATTAAATGTTGAGTGCGAATAATGATAGTTTTTGCATTTTCTATAGAGCCGCGCTGATTATAAGATGACATCCTTCCACCACCCATATTTTTGTAAGTTCCCCAGTTCTCTGCTTTTCGCAAATATTGCATCGCGGTTTTGAGGTGCTTGATAATGTCCTTGCCTACTACGATCGCCTCATAATATTCTTTTTTACCTAAGGTTAGATAATCTGCTTCTTCTATTATTTTACGCAATTTTTTTCCCTTGGCGGAATTTGAGCTGATCAGTTCTTGTTCTCTCCTCTTTTTTAAAGTCGCCAATTGTTTTTTTACTGTTGAGATGTTTTTTCTTTTTTTATCCAATACCTCAAGTTCAAATTCCATTAATTCAATGGATTTTATGTGTTCATTATGCTTTAAAGACAATTCCAAAAATTCCTGTCTTTCTGTTTCCAATTGTTTTTCACTATCCCCCAATATTTTGTGAAAAAGCTTTTTTAAACCCATGCGCTCCAACTTTTCAACATCGGCATTTTCTTTTTTCAACTGTTTCCGAATTTTGCGATCTTTTTTTTCTGCTTCCACCAATGCATTTTTAGTGGTTTTATAATGTCTTTCAGCAATTTCTAAAGATTTTAATTCTACCAGTTTTTCTTGTAGAAGCTTATAAATACTAGCAGTTGACATAATTATATTTTACATTTAGAGTCAGTTTAAAATTACATTAAAATAAATGCTATGGGATTCTTCAGTGAAATAAAAAAATTGCTCTTTGTCAAAAAATCAGTGGCTAAATCAGCAGCTGAGAAAACAGGAGAATTTGCAAAAGAAAAAGGGACTGAATTAATGGATGACGCAGGAGATTTAGTAAGCACTGCGGGTAAAAACATTTCAGAGAAGACATCAGGTTTAAGAGACTCGATTTTGGAAAAAGGTGGTGATATTCTCGAGAAGTCCAAAAACACCTTAGAAGATTTTACAGAAAAAGTTTCAGAAAACGATTTGGTGCAAAAGGCTGGTGATTTTACTGAATCAATCGGTGAAAAAGTGATGGAGAAAGGAGAAATTATAGGTGATAAATTGAAAGATGTTTCTGAAACTGTTGGAGAGAAAGTACTAGAAGTTGGAGGAGATTTAACTGAGAAATTTGGTGAAGCTTCGGAATCGGTTGGTGCTAAGGTTCTCGACGCTAAGGATAAACTAGTCGAGAAGGCAAAAGAAGCCAGTGAAGCAGTAGGCACCAAATTAAACGAAACCATAGAAAAAGCAGAAGCCTTTAAGGCTGAACAAGACGCTCAGCCCAAGAGAGAGTTTGCAGAAAAGGATTTAGATGCTAGTGGATCAATGCTTGAGGACACGGATGACTTTTTCGCGAAAGCGGAAAAATTTGCCGATGGTGACCATGGTGCCTTTTCGGAAGGTAAAATCACAATTGATGATAATACTACGATAGAAAAGCTATCCGAAAAGAAAGAAGACATTGCAAAAGCCGCTGGGTTTGAAGATCTTGATGGGGATGGAAATGAATTAATTGATGATGCGATTGTAGAATAATATTTATGTGAAGCAACGCTTTAGCAATCCAAGGGGTCTACCATATAGATAATTGTCAGTGTCCCCATTAAAGGCATATATATTGAATGAAAAAGAGCTCATAAAAGCTTGTATCTCAGGTGACCGTAAGAGTCAGAGAGACCTTTTTGAGTTGTATGCACCTAAGATGATGTCTGTGTGCAGAAGATATGCTCGTCATCAATTAGAGGCACAAGACATGATGCAAGAAGGTTTTATCAAGATGTTTATGAACCTAGAAAAGTTTCAATTTGAAGGTTCCTTTGAAGGATGGGTTCGGAGAATAATGGTAAACACTGCCTTAAAAAAAGTTTCTAAAAAATCTTTTAGTCACGAAAGAATTGGAATCGATGAGACCTATGAAGGTAAAATTGATGCCAGCATTATTTCAGAATTAAATGCTGAGCAATTACTTGAAATGGTTTCGCAGCTCCCTGAAGGATATCGTATTGTATTTAATATGTATGTCTTAGAGGGATTTAGTCATAAAGAAATTGGGGCTAAATTAGGTATAGGTGAAAGTACATCAAGATCACAATTGGTCAAAGCGAGAAGAATATTACAAACTAAAGTTTTAGAGAGTCAAAAAATTGCCGTATGAAAGAAGACTTCGACAAAATTTTTAAATCAAAACTGGAAAATTATTCCAGTGAGTACCCCGATCAAATGTGGGGTAATATCGAACAGGCTTTGCATCCTAAGAAAAAGGATCGCTTTGGTTGGTATGTACTTTCGATATCAATATTGGCCCTAGTTGGCGTAGGAGCGTTTGTTGGTTTGTCTGATAGCAACTTAAAAAAGTCAGACTCTGCAATGGTTAGTTTAAAAGATAAATTGGTTTCAAATACGGCTGAAACCAGTGAACTTGTTGAAGAAAACATCATCGCAAACAATTCTAACGAAGCAGAACTAGAACCAGTTGTTGAAGCACTTCAACATCAAATTATACCATTTGAAGAATCTGTTTCGGATGCATTAGAACCGAAACTTCCAGAAGTCAAAGAAGATAGTTTCTTTAAGAATAAGATGACTCAGCAGACCAGTGCCAACGAGATAAAGCGTTCAGCGCTAATAGAAGTTTCCACTCCTGACCAAAATAAGTCTAAGCTAAAAGAGAAAACTAGGAATAAACGAACAATCATTTTTACAGAATCTATTCTCCCCGAAAAAGATAGATTGGATAATGCTCTAAGTGTAAAGAAATCCAATCTTCTAGACAATCGATTAAACAGACATCAAGTATTAAATAGTTTGAATGCATTGCCTCTCGGCATCGAATTGCAGAAAAAACCAGAGTTAAATTTGAATATGTCAGTTGCTCCTGGTACTGATTGTCCTTCTTGGGTAAAGGATAAAATGGGATTATATCTCGAAGCGTATTATGCACCAGAATTTGCATTGAGATCATTGACGGCAAAATCAAGGGATTCGATCGTTACCGTGAATCAAATTATGCGAAACCAAACAGAATCAGAGTTAATGAGTTTTAGCCTAGGTGCTAGATTGATGTTTATGACACCCAAGGGTATTTCATTTAAATTAGGATTGAACTATTCTCAAATAAATGAGCGCTTTACTTTTGTGGATCCCGAATCTATAAAATACATTACAATAGCTGATGTAGATCCGGTTTCAGGAGACACATTGAGTGTTATGACCTATACTGAGTATGGAAGTGAAAAAGAAAAAATTGTAAATCGATATCGTTCATTTGATTTTCCGCTTCTCATAGGCTTTGAAAAATATCGTGGCAACAAATGGTCTTATTCTTTTGATGGCGGAATTTACTTGAACTTAGTTTCTCAACAACGAGGCAAATTCATTTCACCAGATGGAACGCGATTATGGTTTACTTCAGATAATGACGTTAATTATAAGGCATTCAAAAGAAGTTTGGGTGTAAGTGTTTTTGCTAGTGCTGGATTTATGTATCATTGGGTTGAAGGAATAGACTTTTTCTTTAGACCAAGTGTACGATTTTATACACAATCTTTCACATTAGACAATTACCCTTTAAATCAAAATTACGTAGTCGTCGGAATACACACCGGTTTGAGATATAGATTTTAAAAATAAGAGGCAACGCTATTTAGATTAGTGGTGTCTCAATAATAGAATAATAAATGAGATTAATGAAAGGATTAAAAAGATTTGGGCTTCCATTTGCGGCAATTATCTTTTTCCTTAGTGGATGTTATCAAGATGAAATTGAGTTCATCCCAAGTGGAACGAATGCTGATATTCAAAACTTCTTTAGCGCTATCCAAACCTTGGAAGATAATGTCCTTTTTAATGTAAATGATGGTACTGTTATCGTCACAGATGACAACTCTTTGCTTCACATTGGACCTAAAATTTTTGTTGATGCCAACGGAAACCTTGTAGAAAACAGTGATGTACGTTTTGAATACTTACTCATAAAGGACAAGGGAGTTTTGATTATGTACAATAAACCGACTATTTCGGATGGCAGGTTACTAGAAAGTGGTGGGGTCTTTCATTTTGAAGCATGGAATGCAGATGGCACTGAGCGATACTACTTGGCTCCTGGAGCCAGTATTCAAGTACAGTCTACTTCTGATAATCCAATTGAAGGAATGCAGTTGTTTTATGGAGAAGAACTTAGTGATGGGGAGTACAATTGGGATTTTATAGAGCCAGAATCTCCAGATTGGGCGGTGCCAATCAATGAATGGATTTTTGGCGATTCAACCAATATGTTTATTGACGGCTTTGGTTATGATTTTTTAATTGATAGTTTAACTTGGATAAACTGTGATATATTCAATGACATTTCGGATGATCTAAAAACAATGGCATGTGTGGAGTTGCCTGAGCAGTATACCAACCAAAACACGGTGGTTTTTGCAGTTTTTACAGACATCAATAGCGTAGTCGCTTTGCAAGGTGATCCCAACTTAAAAATGTTTTGTGAGCCGTATTCTCAAATGCCAATTGGTTATGATGTTACCTTCGTAAGTATATCAGCATTGGGAAATGATGAGTATTATTTTGGAATGAAAAATGCAGTGTTAGAAGAAAACCATCAGGAAATAATTTTTCCTGAATCAAAGACACTTCAAGAAATATTAGATATTCTAGGAATGTTTTAGCCTAATCGGGTTATTATAAAAGAAGTATTTTTATTCGTAAATGGGAGCCGCCTGTCTGAAAAATGTTTTAGACAGGCACTTTTTTTTTATAACATACTTTTCAGGTCCGCTGGGGAATAATTGACAGATTTAAGAACTTTTTTGTCCCCGTTTCTATAAACTAAATATTCTCCTCCCCTTTCCTTTATATGGGACTCAGTGTTTTTATTTTTTAGATAGTGGGCTTGTGTTTCTAATGCCTCTTCCATTGACTTGCAAGTTTTGCTCAAGTTTGATCTTTGGACCTCATCAAAAAGTGATTTGAACTTATCAGCTAAGCCAAACTCTAAAATGGCTCCAGACAAAACATATTGTATGTCACACAAAGCATCTGCAACTTCAACTAAATCTTTGTTTTCTATGGCTTCTTTTAATTCATTCAATTCTTCTTCTATCAGATTAATTCTTAGCTCACATCTTGATGGATCTGGAATTTGTGGTTCAGTCAACACCGGTAAGTTGAATGTGTCGTGAAATTTTCCTACACTATTTAACGCCTCAGGCTCTTGAAATTTTCGATTCATATTTTATTGTACGATAAAGGTTTGTGATTTTTTAATATTGTTTTTGGTTTGGATGACAATTTGATAGATACCTTTTATCAGAGATTCGGATTCTATCTTTTTCTGATTTTGCCCTTTGGTTAAATTTGAAATTTCAGTATAAAGTTGTTTTCCAGTTTGGTCAAAAATTAAAAATTCTAAAGTCTCATTGTTTAGTAATTCGAAATCAACATTTAAGCTTTGACCCGTTTTTAAAGGATTTGGATAAACTTGAATATTTGAAATTAGCTCATCCATGTCTATCTCTTCTGTACTTGTGGTTTCTCCAACAACATCTCTTCGAAAAGCTCCGTTACCATGAGTTGCTACCCATATTTTTTCATCTAAAGGGCTGTATTCCAGATCCATGGCTATCACTGTTTCGAGTAATCCTTCATTAAAATCAATCCAATTCGATCCTCCATCTTCAGAAAAATATACTCCAATGTCATTGCCTATGTAAATGTCATCCTCACTCTTTGGATCGACCAATACCGCATTGGTTGGTACATCAGGTAGCGTACCTGTAATATCGTTCCAATTTTGACCAAAGTCATCAGATACAAAAACATGCCCGGTGCCAAATCCACTCATCACTGCATAAACAGTCGCTTCATCATTAGGGTCCGCATAAAGATCGTTTATGTAACGATCGGGTAATCCATTGCTGATGTCTTGCCAATTTAATCCTCCATTCGTAGTAACGAAAGTACTGCCCCCACCTTCAAAGGGTGCAGTGGCTGCAAATACCACGTCATTATTAATTGGAGAAACTGTCAAAGCATATATCGGTTCTCCATTGAGCGGTTGAAACCCATTCATGACAGACCAAGAAAATCCACCGTCCGTTGATTTATGAATGTAACTTTCTGCAGCATAAATTACGTCAGGATTACTTTCAGATATTTGATACGGTGCAATAAAAACAGGATTACCAATTAGCCCAGGTGATATATTGAAGAAGGATTGACCATTGTCATTGGATCTCGTCATATATAAATTTTGCGCTGATCCATAGATGATTTGATCATTTTGAAAATTTATACCTGACCAGCTTCCGTCTCCTCCGATTGCTCTTTGCCATAGACCATCTCCCCTATTTATTACGGTACTATTGTCTTGTAATCCGCCCATGGCAAAATCCGGATTCTGATGGGATACTGCAAAGCCATTATAAAACTGCGTTGATTGTAGGCCTCCATTTGCACTCTTGAAAGTGTTGCCACCATCTTCACTTAAAAATAATCCTCCGTCATTTCCGTACAACACTAAATCCGGAATGTTGGGATGAAATAAAGTAACATGATGGTCAGAATGAGAATAAAAAGGATCTCCGTCAGGACTTCCAGCTGGTGGAGTTCCTAAGGTTACTCCCCCATTTGATTTTTTTACCAGTGTTTCTCCTCCATCCTGACTGCCGTAAATATCTATACCCACTGCTGAAATATAATCCGGATCATTAGGGTGTACAGCAATATCATGCGCAAACCATCCTTGCCATTGGGAATAGTCTTCAGTATTTTTTAGTTCCCAATTAATACCAGAATCTTCAGAACGTAGAAGCCAGGTAGCACCATCTGAAAAGCCAAATCCATTACCTACACTTGCATAAACGATATCAGGGTTCGAAGCAGCTGAAGCCAACAATATTTTACCTTGAAACGTAGTAGGAATATCTGGATCAGTATTTTGAGTCCAATTGTTTCCGTTGTTCACAGATCTATAAATTCCTCTGTTAGGGGATCCTAAATTACCACAGGCTGCAATTATTTTAGTGCCAAGAATTTCGATATCCGTAGCCATAATAACGTCCAAAACCAATTCCCAATTAGTTCCGGCATCCAAACTTCTATACACCCCATCAGTGGTGGCTGCAAAAATGATATTACTGTTCTCTGGATTAACCTTAATTGCTTGGACTCCTTTTTGATTTTGGTAAGACCAATCCAAACTTTTTGACCAGGTAATTCCACCATCGATAGATTTCAAAATACCAACTCCATAACTTCCTCTAGTGGCTCTGTACGCACCGTCATTGCCAGTTACTTCACTATTATAAACCTCACCAGTACCGATATACATGACCATGCTGTCGGCATTCGCGAATGCGATACTACTCACACCTAAAACTCCATTGTCAGTAGGAACATATTCCCAAGAAATGTCTTGTCCTAATTTTCTAGAACGCCATAATCCTCCACTGGCAGTACCCATATAAATAGTCGAATCTGCTTGTGGGTTAACCGCTAGGGCCAGACACCTTCCAGCTGTATTTATTGGACCCATCTTTTCCCAAGGGTCAACTGGAGTACGTGTATTTGAAACATTTTTAAAGTGAGTTTTATCATAATGTAAAGCTTTACCAAATGCTCCTGATGGAATATCTTGAAGTGGGTAACTCCTTGATTTATTCATCATTTTCAGAGAGTGATAGGAGCCAGGAATTTTGACCTCAGATTTTTTGCGATCACATGCGTGGAAGGAAAAAATGAGAATTAGAAATACGATTATCTTGAAATGGTGCTTATTCATAACTTAGCTTAGAGAGATTCCAATATATGTGAATTTCCGGTATATGTACTATCAATGAAAAAAATATCTCGTAAAAAGTTTATCCATAAGTCCGCCTTGGCTTTAGGTGCAAGTGCGATGCTCACCTCATGCGCAAATGAAAAAGAAGAAATCACCGCTCCCAACATAATAAGTAATAAAAAGTATAGATGGAGAATGGTGACGACATGGCCCCCAAATTTTCCAGTACTTGGGGAGACATGTACAAGGTTTGCAGAAACCGTCAAAGTGATGAGTGGTGGAAGAATGGAAATAAAAATATATGGTGGTGGTGAGTTAGTGCCAGCATTAGAGAGTTTTGAAGCAGTTATTAGTGGCGCGGCGGAAATGTATAATGCGGCCTCGTATTACTGGGCTGGAAAAGCAAAGGCCGCTCAGTTTTTTGCTTCCATACCTTTCGGAATGAATGCACAACAGATGCACGCCTGGATACTTTGCGGTGGAGGCTACGAATTGTGGAGAGAGTTGTATGGACAGCTTGACTTGGTTCCATTTATATCTGGCAATACTGGAGTTCAAATGGGCGGGTGGTTTAATAGAGAAATAAATTCCCCTGAAGACCTCCAAGGATTGAAAATGCGCCTTCCGGGTTTAGGGGGAAAGGTATTAGAAAAGGCGGGAGGTGCTGCGGTGCTTGTTTCTGGAGGAGAACTTTACACGAGTATGGAAAGAGGCGTAATCGATGCGACTGAATGGATTGGACCTTACCATGACTATTTACTTGGACTTCATAAAATAGCCAAATACTATTACTCTCCCGGATGGCATGAACCCGGTTCGATCCTTGAAACCGTAGTAAATAAACGTTCGTTTGATAAACTTCCCAAAGATTTACAAGCCATAATTGAGGCCGCATCCCATAGTACTAGTATGTGGAGTTTTCATTTGTTTGAAGCGAAAAACAATGAATACATCAATAAAATTAAAAATGAAAGCAAAGCAGAATTTAGACTTTTTCCGGAAGAAGTATTGGATCTACTCCGCCTTAAAACAGAAGAGGTTTTAGAGGAGATAGTGGCTTCGGATAAAATGAGTGCAAAAGTGTATGATTCGTTTAGTCGCTTTGCAAAACAAGTAGCTGCCTGGTCTGAATATTCTGAAAAAGCATACTATCAACTTTTGAGTAAATAAAAAAGCCCAGACGAAAACGTCAGGGCTCTTTTACGTCAGTCCAAAGGACTTTTATTTCGCAGCTTCTATTTTGCCTTTGTATGCTTCTGCTTTGTCTAATTGATTTTTTCTAGCGAAAATTTCTTTTAGGGCTACTAAAGTATTAATGTCTTTTCCATTTATACTTTCCGCTTTTAAAAAGAATGGTAGGGCTTGATCAAATAAAGCATCCATTCCTGCCTTCGCTTCATCATATTTTTTCATACCTGCTTTTGAAAAATCGTTAGCATACTTATTGATTTCTTCAGTCATGCCAGCAGCTTGATTATAATACATTGCTCCAAGACTGTATGTGGCATCAAAGTTATTTTCGTCCTTTGCTAAAGCTTGCTCGTAGTATTTTTTAGCTCCTTCTGCATCTCCTAATCTTTCAGAGACACTTCCTGCGGTCACAAGCACAGAAGTGTTGTCAGGATCAGATTGGATTGCCGCATCTAACTCTGCTTTAGCTCCAGCCATGTCATTTTTTTGAATCTTTTCATTGATCAAAGCAAACATTAATCCTTTATCTGCAGGGAACTTTTTCCTTCCTTCTTCAAGGTACTTAGCATCTTCTTTTATTTTGAAAAGAGCTTCGTATACTAAAGGTTCTTCAGAACCATTTGCATAAAGTTTTTCGAAAAAAGGAGTTGCAGCCTCTAATTGATCACCATAATACCCAGTGACAGCGGTAGAAAATACTTTATCGTTTACCAAAGCATCATCTTCTAAAATACTTTTTTGTCCGTTTTCGTTAAGCAAATCATGGATTCCCAAAACACTCGAGAAATGCTTAAAACTGTTTGCATAATCTTTTAAAGTGTAAAAAGTGATTGCCACATTGTCTAAGTGTCTTTGAACTTCTCCCAAACCTTTTAAAGAGGCTTTTTTAGCACCTTTGTCTTCTCCTGAAGCATCGAAGGCAGCTTTGTAAGCATTAAATGCGGTAAAGGCAGCCATTGGTGTTTCCATTTTATAATCTGGTTGCATCAATGATTTTCTGATTTCAGTATCTGCAATGGCAGAGTAAATTGATCCTTTTAAATTTAAAAGCTTTGGCGCTTGATCGTCCATTGCTAGTGCTTCATCAAGGAATCCCAGGGCTTTGGTAGCTTCTTCTTTGTTTCCTTCTGAATCAGCTTTGTATTTAGCCAATGCTTTGTTGGCGTTTTTTAAAAGTTTTTTGTATTCCTGAGCTTGCGCTGAAGTAGCGAGTACCACGAAACTCAAACATACCATTAAGAATTTTTTCATTTGTCTCTATTTAGTTTGTTGACAGCTTCCTGTCGATTTGCAAATTTAGGCATCAGTATTATGACGGCTTAACACCTGAAAAAATGTTGCCAAAATGTTAATAAAATTAATTTTATTCTTCTTCAGATGAATTTTCATTTAAAGATGCTTCCGTATTTTGTTCTTCTTCAGATTTTCTAATTACAGCCACATCTCCGATTGAATCACTATCTTTTAAGTTAATTACTTTTACACCTTGTGTTGCCCTCCCCATTACTCTTAAATCTGCTACTGAAGATCGAATCATGATGCCGTCCTTTGTAGTAAGGATTAAATCGTCATTGTCGCTCACAGATTTTATCGTGATCACTTTGCCAGTTTTTTCGGTGACATTCATAGTTTTTACGCCTTTCCCACCTCGGTTTGTCAGTCGATATTCTTCAATATCTGAACGTTTGCCAAGTCCTTTCTCACTACAAACAAAGATGTTATTGTCCCAAATGTCTTTGGTGCGCACTATTGCTCCAACCACGTGATCGTTTTCATCATCCAACGCAATGCCTCTTACTCCAGCCGCTGATCTTCCCATGGCTCTAACCTTGCTCTCTTCGAAACGTATAGCCCTTCCATTTCTATTGGCAATTAAAACTTCAGAATTTCCATCCGTTAACCTCACTTCTATTAACTCATCTCCCTCATTAATCGTGATCGCATTAATTCCATTTGTTCTTGGTCGTGAAAACGCCTCCATCGAGGTTTTCTTTACCAATCCTTTTTTCGTACAGAAGAATATGTAGTTGTTTTGTTGAAACTCCTTATCTGTTAAATCCTTAATAATAATGTATCCTTTGACACTATCTTCTTTAGGTAAGTTGATCAAGTTTTGAATTACTCTACCTTGAGAAGTTTTCGTTGCTTCAGGTATTTCATAGGCTCTCATCCAAAAGCACCTCCCTAATTCCGTAAAGAAAAGTATGTAATTGTGATTGTTGGCAACGATCATATGTTCTACATAATCTTCATCTCTGGTTTTTGCTCCTCTTGATCCTCTTCCTCCTCTTCCTTGCACTTTGTATTCAGAACTTTTAGTTCTTTTAATATAGCCAAGTTTAGAAATGGTGATCACCATTTCGTCATTAGCGATCATATCTTCTACACTAATTTCTCCATCTGCATAACTGATGTCCGTTCGTCTCTCATCACCATAAGTTTCTTTCATTTCTGTCAGCTCATCCTTAATGATTTGACGTTGTCTACCTTCGTTGGCAAGAATGTCCTTTAGGTCAGCGATCGTTTTTTGCAATTCGTCATATTCTGCCTTCAACTTATTCATTTCAAGGCTAACAAGCTTTTGAAGTCTCATTTCAAGAACCGCTTTAGCTTGTATTTCGGAGAGGTTTAATGAAGCCATTAATTTCTCTTGAGCTTCATCAACGGTCTTAGAACTTCGAATTAATCGAATAACTTCATCGATGTTATCAACCGCGATAATTAAGCCTTCCAGAATATGGGCTCTTTCTTCAGCTTTTCGAAGATCAAATTTTGTTCTTCTTTGAATTACTTCTAGTCTGAATTCAACAAAATTTTCTAATATCTGCTTTAGATTGAGGAGTTGAGGTCTTCCTTTTACCAAGGCGATGTTATTGACACCGTAAGAAGTCTGTAAAGAGGAATATTTATAGAGCTTACTTAAAACAACATTCGCAATAGCGTCTTTTTTAATATCGATAACGATTCTTAAGCCATTACGATCGGATTCGTCACGAATGTCTTGGATGCCTTTAATCTTTTCTTCGTTAACTAGGTCTGCAATTTTGGCAACTAGATTTGCTTTATTTACTTGATAAGGGATTTCGTTGACAATAATTTGTTCCTTACCCTTGGTTTCGATAATTTCTGTTTTTGCCCGCACAACTACCCTTCCACGACCTGTTTTAAAGGCTTCTTTTACACCTTCATAACCATATATTGTTCCTCCTGTTGGAAAATCAGGAGCTTTGATAAATTCTGTTAATTCATCAATAGTGATGTCAGGATTATCCACTAGTGCCATTGTGCCATCACAGACCTCTGTAAGATTATGTGGTAGCATGTTTGTGGCCATACCTACAGCAATCCCCGAAGCTCCATTGATCAGTAAATTCGGAAGTTTAGTGGGAAGTACTGTCGGTTCTTGGAGAGAATCATCAAAATTAAGTTCAAAATCGACCGTATCCTTTTTAATGTCTGTGAGGATCTCGTTAGATATTTTTCTTAACCTAGCCTCAGTATATCTCATGGCCGCTGGACTATCACCATCCATCGATCCAAAATTTCCTTGTCCATCTACTAAAGGATACCTCAAAGACCAATCCTGAGCCATCCTCACCATCGAATCGTATACAGAAGTGTCACCATGAGGGTGATACTTACCTAAAACTTCACCAACAATTCTTGCTGATTTCTTGTGAGCTTTTCCACTGGTCAAGCCCAATTCGTTCATTCCGTACAGTACTCTTCTATGCACTGGTTTGAGTCCATCTCTCACATCCGGCAAGGCTCGAGCCACAATTACTGACATTGAATAGTCAATGTAAGCTGACTTCATGTGGTCTTCAATATTTACCGGTATAATCCGCTGATCATTAGCCATTTATATATTATTGCATTTACACTTAAAACAGGCGCAAAAGTAGTCAAAATAAGCCTCTTTATGAAGTATTCGCTTGAACACTTTTAAGGTTTTTTTGATCATTCATATATGGCTATTCATGGATATATGATAGATTAAAAATACCTTTGCGGATATGAGTCGACAATCCTCAGTTACTCCTTACAATTCGGACAAATCTAAAAAAGAACAGGTTACTAATATGTTTGACGGAATAGCTCGTTATTACGACCTGTTAAATCGTGTCTTGACCTTAGGGATCGATTCCATTTGGAGAAAAAATGCCATTGCTAGTTTGGTTGAGCATCAACCGAAAAGTCTTTTGGATATCGCAACCGGAACTGCAGATATGGTGATTGAATCAGAAAAACAACTGGATTTAGATGAGATAATTGGTTTAGACATTTCCAAGGAAATGATCGCTGTAGGAAATAAGAAGTTGGAAAAAAAAGGCCTTGATAAAAAGATTAAGCTGATCATTGGAGATTCCGAAAATCTTGAATTTGAAGATGAAAGATTTGATGCCGTGACCGTTTCATTTGGAGTTAGAAATTTCGAAAATTTAGAAAAAGGTCTTTCAGAGATTTTTAGAGTATTGAAAAAGGATGGAAGGTTAATGATTCTAGAATTTAGTAAACCAAGACTTTTCCCGTTTAAACAACTGTTTAATTTATACTTTAAATATGTTTTGCCCGTTATAGGAAGGATAAAATCTAAAGACCCCAAAGCCTATAAATATCTTTACGAATCAGTACAGGCTTTTCCTGATTACGATAAATTGGATAAAATTTTGCAACACGTTGGCTTTAAAGAAACCTCATGGCAAGCGCAAACACTAGGAATTTGTACGATATATATTGGAAAAAAATAGCATTGGTTTGTTTTCTTGGAATTGCGGCAATTAGTGCAAATGCCCAACTATCTGGTTCGGGAGGTAATTATAATTACTTCGATTTTCAAAAGAAGCCTTTTTATTTTGGAATTTCTCTGGGTGTAAACAGTTCGAGTTATCGAATCAACCATTCTAAAAACTTTATAGCAAACGATAGCATTGATGTTGCCGAATCTTCGAGT
>JAHDHU010000052.1:0-9849 GCA_020631135.1 Saprospiraceae bacterium
TTTAAAGCAACTGCTTTTTTAATTATTGGCGCTTTACTTGCTGTTGGCAGTTCTGCCTCCAAGCTGTGGACAACTTACGAATATGGCAAGGACACCATGAGAGGTGAGCCTATTCTTAGTGAACCAATCGATGCAACGAGCAGTAGTGCACAGGAAGGTTTGTCTTGGGAATATGCCATGATTTACAGCAATGGAAGCTTGGATCTTTTATCTATGATGATTCCAATGGCAGCAGGAGGTGGCTCCCAAGAGTTGTTACCCGCTAATTCTAATTTCGGTAAAGAGCTTCGAAAAATGGGAGCACAAACTAGAAACGGTGTACCTGCCCCAACATATTGGGGAACACTTGCGATCAATGGAGGACCAATTTACATGGGAGCCATTGTAATATTTTTGTTATTCCTGTCTTTTTTCTCATGGAAATCCATGACTAAAAATTGGGGTTTGATTGCCATAGTCATCACACTTCTCTTTTCTTTAGGGAAAAACGCTGAATTATGGAACACATTGTTCTTTGATTATTTTCCGCTCTTCAACAAATTTAGGACGCCTAATTCCGTGATCGGGATCACCAGTATACTCATACCATTTTTGGCTTTTATGGGACTAGACAAATACCTTAAAAGTGAAAATAAAAAAGCTTGGCATTTGTATGCTTCCTTTGGAATAACAGCAGGAATTTGTTTAATCATTGCGCTTTTAGGTTCTTCTATTTTTGGTTTCGAATCTCCTGGAGATGCTCGCTATGTTCAAATGGGTTACCCGATGGATGATCTTATTGAAGATCGAATGGGCATGCAACAAATGAGTGCGCTCAAAAGCTTTGGGCTTATAAGTCTGGCAGCTCTATTAATCTTTTTGTTTAATAAAGGAAAGATAAAATCGGTTTTTGTTCTTCTTGGTATAGGGCTTTTTACAGTTGGGGATTTGTGGCTTGCTGGAAAGAGATACCTCAATGAAGAAGACTTTGTGAGCAACAGAAATTATCAAAGAAATTTCGCTCCTCGACCAGTTGACGAACAAATTTTAAGAGATAATGATCCAAACTTCCGTGTTTTGGATTATTCAATAAATACAGTTAATTCATCACAGGCCTCCTACTTTCATAAAACGATTGGAGGTTATCACGCTGCTAAATTGCAACGAATTGAAGATATGTTAGACATGCATATTATGAAAAACAATTCGAAAGTCTTGAATATGATGAATACTAAATACGTGATTGCTCCTACTGAAAACAACAGTGAGACGGCACAACTAAATCCGGCAGCATTAGGTAATTGTTGGTTCGTAAATAATATTCAACTTGTCAATTCTGCGGGTGAAGAAATTGCTGCACTAAACGATTTTGATCCTGCTGGAGATGCAGTCATCCATCAAGAGTTTGCGACTTACGTCAATGGTTTGACACCAAGAAAAACGGGTGATATTAAACTGACGATGTACTCGCCAAACAAGATTGAATATAATTCAAATACTACTCAAGAAAATTTAGCCGTATTTTCTGAGGTTTGGTATGGACCAAACAAAGGTTGGCAAGCATATGTAGATGATAAACCCGTGGATCATATTCGAGCGAATTATATCTTGAGAGCCTTAAAAGTACCTTCTGGAAATCATAAAATCACCTTCGAATTTAATCCCAGAACTTATCGATTGGGAGAGCGAATCAGTTTAGTTTGTTCTTCATTAATCCTACTCTGCGTTGTCATTTTTGGATTCCTGAAATATCGAAATCACCCATGGGTAGATTAACTCACTATTGAAATTTACGATGTGAAAAAGGTATTGATTGTGAGTTATTATTGGCCACCATCTGCAGGCTCTGGTGTGCAACGTTGGTTGAAACTTACTAAATACTTAGATCTCTACAATTGGAAAGCCTTTGTTTATACTCCAGAAAATCCAGATTTCAATCTGCAGGATGAGACTCTAATGGAGGATATTTCCCCAAGCGTCGAAGTCATTAAAAAGAAGATCTTTGAACCTTATGCATTGGCTCGTCTTCTGACACGAAAAAAGGATGTTAACACTGGAATAGTCTCAGAGGAAAAACAGAAAAGTGGAATTTCAAAACTTTTAAATTGGGTTAGAGGAAACTATTTTATTCCTGACCCGAGGGTAACGTGGGTAAAGCCTTCCATTAAATACTTAAAAAAAGTAATTCAAAAGAACTCAATAGATGCAATCATAACCACCGGACCTCCTCACAGTATGCATCTGATTGGCTTAGGTTTAAAGAAAGAAATTCGAATTCCTTGGATTGTAGATATCCGAGATCCTTGGTCAAAATTAGATTTTCTAAATACGTTCAATCTCAGTGATAAATCTAGATCCAAGTATAAGCAATTAGAATTCGAAGTGATGAAACACTGCGATCGAGTGATAGGTACGAGCTACTCCATGCATGAGATGTTAGTCAATGTAGATCGAAATAAGTTTTTTACTGTGACTAATGGATTTGATGAAAATGATTTTCCAAAAAAACAACATTCTTCACATAAAAGTCAGTCAAATGAAATAGTGATGTATCATGCAGGTTTGTTAAATAATCTAAGAAATCCTTCAAATCTTTGGGACGCTATTAAAAGACACAATTCTCAAAATGGTAAAAAAATCAAACTCCATTTATGTGGAACTATTGATCCTTTAATACAAAAAGAGGTAACTAGTTTGGAAGGAATGGAGGTCAAATTAGAAGCTTATAAAACTCATCAGGATGTTTTGGAAGATTACAGAAAATCCGATGTTTTATTACTGTTGGTAAATAAAAGTGATAATTCCAAAGTCAATATTCCCGGAAAAATATTTGAGTATTTCGCTTCGACAAAGACCATTATAGGATTTGGCAAGAAGGACGATGACGCCATAAAAATGTTGAAAGAAGCAGGAATGACTACCTTTGATTACGAAGAAGAAATTGATTCAGAAATGTTTGAATTGGCATTAACCAAAACTCCAAACTTGAGTGATCTTAAAAAATATTCTCGTAAGAGCACCTCGGGTCAAATAGCCAAAATATTAGATAATTTAATCCAATCTAATGAAGCCTAAGTATTTAAACCTGCTTCGCAGGCTAGCGGTTCAACCGAAAAAGCAAGCGGAACAAAAATACCCGAAGCAAAATTTTGACAAAAAGCATTTAGAAAATTGTAGAGCCTTGGTAGACCGAATAGACTTGCTCAAGTATTTAGATAAAAATGCTTGCATCGCAGAAATAGGAGTCTTTAAAGGAGATTTTTCAAAACAAATTTTAAATCATACCAATCCATCAAAATATTATTTAATCGACATCTGGGGTTCAGACCGATATAATGAGGGACATTATCAAATGATTCAAAACATTTTTAAAGAAGAAATAGCATCATCAAAAATTGAAGTTATCCGTGCTCTTTCTTTCGATGGTATTGATCAACTGCCCTATCGTGGCATGGATTGGGTCTACCTCGACACAGATCACTCGCTAGAAACAACACGCAAGGAACTCGAACTACTCTTACCCAAAATGAAAACTAATGGGATCATCGCTGGTCATGATTATATACAGGGTAGTTGGGTAAATGGTGTGAGATATGGAGTGATCGAAGCTGTTAGAGAATTTTGTATTAAATATGACTGGGAACTCATTTACTTAACTCACGAGTTAGACAATCACCCTTCCTTTGCCATAAGGCAAATGTCAACTTAAAAAAAATTACTAAAAATTTTAAATAGAAGATATCCAACTATTTAATGCCAGAAATAAAAAAAAATATTGCTATAATATCTCCGCTTAAACCTACTTATTCGGAAACTTTCATTCGAGCACACATCGAACAATTACCATGCAATACATTTCTTTATTATAGTCTTCCTAAGCGAGGATACCACCCAATTTATAATCCAGAAGACAAGGCTTTGTTTAGCGATTTTGTTGGGATCAATTATTTAGAAACAGGAATAGAAAAAATTCTAGGTGTAAATTCAGGATATTTCTTTAGAAAAAAATCTTTACGTAAAGATTTACAAAAAAGAAAAATCGACGCTGTTTTATGCGAATATGGACCTTCTGGTACGATGGTTATGCATGATTGTGCGTTATTAAATATTCCTTTGATTGTACATTTCCACGGAAGAGATGCATACCATTTTAAAACAATCGAAAAGTATTCTAAGAAGTATCGAGAAATGTTTAAGATTGCTCGAGGGATCATTGTAGTTTCAACAGAAATGAAAAGTCAGCTAATCGAATTAGGGTGTCCAGAATCTAAAATTTCAATATCTCCTTGTGGGCCAAAT
The DNA here is from genome assembly GCA_020631135.1 of Saprospiraceae bacterium. Lineage (GTDB taxonomy): Bacteria > Bacteroidota > Bacteroidia > Chitinophagales > Saprospiraceae > JAHDHU01. The sequence goes on from JAHDHU010000052.1 coordinate 4,279, forward strand.
GAGGATTTTAATATTTCTGTTGATATCGCTTCTAATAGTTTTAGATTTATTTCGACAGGGCGATTTGTTGGTAAAAAGGCTCCATTTAATACCATTAGAGCATTTGAGAGGGCTTCCCAAAAGTTTCCGGAGGCAGAGCTTATAATGCTCGCCGATGGGCCATTATTAAACCAATCGAAAAGATTAGTAAAAGAATTAAATATTGAGTCGAGGGTGAAGTTTTTAGGTCCTAAACCTAAAGCTGAAATATTAAAATTGTTTCGATCTTCGTTTTGTTTTGTACAGCATAGTGTTCGCGCAGATGACGGTGACAGTGAAGGTACACCAGTTTCTATTTTGGAAGCTATGCTTGCCGGAATTCCGGTTGTTTCTACTAGACACGCGGGAATAAAAGATGTGATAGAAGAAAGTAAATCTGGACATCTAGTTGATGAGGGTGATTGGGTAGGGATGTCTGACAAAATGATTAAACTAATGCAAAATAAAACAGAAGCAAGAGCTATAGGTTTAAACGCTAAATCAAGGGTGTTAAAACATTTTACTTTAGATCATCATTTGGTTAAGGTCTGGGATACCATCGTTCAATCAATTGGATAAATGGGTGTTATCATAAAAGAGAGTTTATTACAAACAGTTATCCGTATTGCTGTTTCATTCATCAGTGCCTTAGCTGTCATATTTCTTTATCCAAAAGACACTGACCTATATGGCCTGATTAGCTATGTTTTGAGCAGTGCAGCTTTGTTGATGCCTTTTATTGTTTTGGGTTTAGGGCAAGCAGCAATGCGATTTTTTCCCTATTCAGGGAATGATCTAACAAGCAGATTAAACTTTGCCAAGTTCCTCATCCTTATCTTTATTATTTCGGTTTTGGCATTTTTTGCTTTTTTTATCGGGTTCAAGCATTTACTGCTAACCTTTGCCACCAATGAGTCAGCCGACTTAGAGTATTATCTCAAATACATTTGCATTGGTGCTATTTTGTTTGCCATCATCGAAATGTTGGTAAGATATATTTCCAATTATAAAATTGTTGCAATCCCCATTGTCTTTCAAAACTTGTACAAACTGGTGATTCCAATTTCATTTCTTTTAATCTATTTAAAAACAATAACTACAGAAATCGGGATTCAAATCATCTTGGTGAGTTTAGGATTTTCTGCGATAGTTCTTCTATTTATTGCGATCAAATACCTTTACAATCCTAGTTCTTTTGTTCCCAAAGAAGTAGAAAAAAAAGCATATTCAACTCGAGAGTTTTTAATCTATTACTTCTGGGCTTTTGCGAGCACTGCAGGAAGTATAATAGCATTCAGAGTAGATGGAATAATGATACCTGCATTGACGGATTTTGAATCTAATGGAGATTATTTCATTGCGATGTTTATCACCACAGTGATAACTATACCAATATCTGCTGTTTTAAATATTGCACATCCTATTATTTCGCAGGCATGGAAGGAAAATGACTTGTCGGAAATTAGATCTGTTTATTACAAAGGATCAGAAAATCTTTTGTTTATCGGAGTTGCGATGTTACTGGCGGTTTTATTGCTTCTGGATTTTTTGCCTTTGGTTTTAAAGGATTGGGAATCATTAAGTTTTATAAAATACATTGTTTTGATCATGGGTTTTGGACGATTATTTGATATGGCTTCAGGAGTCAATGGTGTCATAATTCAATATTCTAAATGGTATAAATACAACACCTTGTTTATATTTATTTTGGTATTCACCAACGTCATTTTAAACTATTTTCTGATTACCAAATCTGCTAGTCCAATTGCAGGTGCTGCCATAGCAACAGCCATTTCACTAATTGCATTCAATTTGTTGAAAGCACTTTTGATTTATTTAAAAATTGGTATGCAACCATTTAATCGAAAAATGATGCTATTTGTAATCAGCTTTTTGTTACTGATTCTAACAAGTCTATTTTTAAATGAGATTATCTTGGGATATGGAGCTCTATTAGCCAACACTTTATTGGGTATTATCTTTCTGACAACGTGGATGTTTGTTTTCAGAATTGCAACCGAAACAACCGATAGTGTTAGAAAAATTTTAGAAAGATTGGGCGTAAAAATTTAGCCTCCACATTCGATTCGAAGTGTGTTGATCTGTGTTTCCCAAAACTGGCGCTGATTATCGACTTCGTCCTCGTCGCAAAAATCAGTTATCTCTAGTATCGTTTCGAGAGTCATTTCTGCTTTGTACATTCTAAACTCAAGATATTCTCCTTCTTCAGCTTCTTCAAATATAAAACGGATCCTCTCTTCTTCGATGTCGTCTACAAGTTCAGCCTTTTCGTGAGAACCTTCCCATTCAAAAACATACTCTTCACCTGTGAGATCACAACCATCACAAAACCACCTGACCAAACAATCATTGTTTGTTAAAAACTTATAAAGTATCCCTGGGGACGCTTTAAAAATAAATTCCATATCAAAAGAAACTCTCTTCATTCTATTTTACTACTATGTCTATTATCACAAAGGGCGCAATAAAGAATATTTTTTATTAAATCACAAGTGAATGACGATATTTTTTTGAGATTATTTTCGATATTAATATTTCATCTATATTTTCTCAACGTCTTGAAAATATTTAGAGATAGTTTTACATTTGTCGTTTGCAAAAATTTAGCGCAAGCTTAATACTAAAACCAAGTATAAATAGATGAGACAACTTAAGATAACCAAGTCGATTACTAATCGCGAATCTCAATCCCTTGAGAAATACTTACAAGAAATCGGAAAAGTTGATCTCTTGACACCTGATGAAGAGGTAACATTAGCCAAGAAAATTAAACAAGGAGATCAAGAAGCTCTAGAAACTTTGACCAAAGCAAACTTAAGATTTGTGGTTTCTGTAGCTAAACAATATCAAAATCAAGGTCTGTCCTTAAGTGATTTGATAAATGAAGGTAATTTGGGTCTCATCAAAGCCGCTCAGCGTTTTGATGAAACAAGAGGATTTAAATTTATCTCATATGCTGTTTGGTGGATTCGTCAATCTATTCTCCAGGCTTTGGCAGAGCAATCAAGAATCGTAAGGTTACCTCTAAATAAGGTTGGTTCTTTGAATAAAATAAATAGGGCTTTCTCAGAATTAGAACAAGAATTTGAAAGAGAGCCTTCACCAGATGAACTAGCAGACTTGCTAGATATATCTACGGATGAAGTTGAAACTACCTTAAGTGTCGCAGCTAGACACGTTTCTATGGATGCTCCATTTGTATCAGGTGAAGACAATTCTCTATTGGATGTACTGGAAAATAGTATGACTCCAAACACAGATAGCTCTTTAGAATACGGAGCCTCGCTCAGAGCCGAAATTGAAAGGTCTTTAGGTACACTTACTGAACGTCAGATGGATGTGATCAAATTATATTTTGGTATAGGGATCGAACATCCAATGTCACTTGAAGATATTGGTGAAAAGTTTGGATTAACTCGAGAAAGGGTAAGACAGATAAAGGATAAAGCCATTAATAAGCTAAGATCTGTATCGAGGAGCAAACTTTTAAAGCACTACCTAGGAGCCTAAGTTGAATTCAATTCTTAGACTGGCAAGGATTATGTATTACTCATGATGTTAATATGAGTAACAATTCCGCATATCAAAAATATAAAGTCCTAGAACCATTGTTGTTGGCCTTGGCCATGATTATAGGTATCTCATTAGGATACAAAATCAATGATACTGAGGATGATTTTAATCTTATTGAAAGACTGGATCCAAATGCCAGTCCGATAGGTAGGATAGAGGAAGTACTGCGTTTTATAGACAATAAATATGTCGATAGCATAGATATAGAAGACTTAGAAGATAAGTTGATTACTTCTATTTTGGATGAGCTAGATCCACACAGTGTTTACATACCACCAAGTGAGCTTCAAAAAATTAATAGACAAATGGCAGGTAACTATTTGGGGATTGGCATCGAAACCATCGCCATTAGAGATACTTTCTACATTTCAAGAATTTTACCAGGTAGTCCAGCTGAAGAAGGGGGAATATCTATTGGCGATCAGATTCTAATGCTTAATGATTCGATCGTCGCTGGCAGGGATTATTCTTATCAGCAACTTTCATCTGCCATCACTGAAAAAGATGAGGTTTTCATTAAAGTGCAGAACCAGTCGGGTAAAAAAGAGCTAAAGCTCATTCCGAGAGAATTGAAATTGAACTCAGCGAAGGAATATTATAAGATAGAAAATCAGGTCGGATACATAAAAATAGAACGATTTACATCCAAGAGTTATGCTGATTTTATGAAAGCCTTAGAAACCTTGGTAACACAGGATAAACTAGATAACTTAATCATTGACTTAAGAGATAATCCAGGAGGATATCTACCTGAGGCAAATAAAATTCTTAGTCAATTGTTTAAAGAAAAAGATAGACTTTTAATTTATACGGAAGGAGAACATAGTAAGAAATTAGAATATAAAACTTCTGGTAAAGCATTTTTTGATATTGAAAATGTGATCGTGTTGATCAATGAAGGCTCAGCTTCTGGATCGGAAATTCTAGCCGGTGCGATTCAAGACTGGGATCGTGGTTTAATAATGGGTGAAAAGTCTTTTGGTAAAGGATTAGTGCAAGAACAATATGACCTGAGTAATGGTGGCGCGATAAGACTAACAGTGGCGAAATATTATACACCTAGTGGTCGCTTGATTCAAAAATCTTACGACCAATATAACAGAAAGTCGAACGAAAATATCACTGAAAATCTTGAAGTTGACACGGCTACGGTATTTAAAACTTTGATCAAAAAACGATCTGTAGTTGGCGGTGGTGGCATCACTCCGGACATCGAATTGACCAATGATATTGTCTGGTATGCTGAAACATCAGAATTGATTGAAGAATTGAAAGCAATCAGTTTTCTTGATTTTCTTGATCAAGAGACAAAATTTACCGAAAATAATTTTCCGCTTGACGAAGAATATTTGGAAGCGATGTTATTTAAATTAAATGATAAGTTCAGCGCGTCTCAGCTCGCCAGAAATAAAAAGCTTCTTGAAGTAGAGTTAAACTATTACTTAGCCAAGCTTAGTTTAGGTGAAAGAATTGCCGCCAAAGTAGATGGGCAATTTGATCATGTTATTCAGGAAGCCTTACGAACCGTAAAGAACGAAAAAAGCATCGTTGAGATACTAAATTAGGTCCTCAAGAAATTTAGATTTCCTTCTTCATCATATTCCGCGATCACAGAAGCTTTAGCTTTTGTTTTTTCATCTTTTCTGTGGTTAACGACTAAATCAACCTCTCTTTTCAGTTTTTCTGAAATATTTGAATAATTTAAAGGAGAAGGATTTCCACTATAATTTGCTGATGTAGCGACGATAGGTACTCCTATTTCTTCAATCAGTTTTTGACAGAAATCATCTTGTACTAGCCTAATGGCAATAGATCCTGAAGCGTGTTTTAAAGGAAAATCAAGATTTTTTGAATGAGGATAAATTAAGGTTAATGGATAGGTATGATATTGTAAAAGGGTTTCAATTCTTGGATGAATATTTTCAACGTATGTCTTTAACATATCGATTGAGCTAACTA
>JAHDHU010000052.1:9859-19241 GCA_020631135.1 Saprospiraceae bacterium
ATAATTCTCTTTTTTTGATAGCGAATATTCGTTTCACGGCATCTATATTATCGACACGACAAGACAAACCCCAAATAGTATCAGTCGGGATTAATACGATTCCACCTTGGTTAAACTTATTGACAATGTCCGTTGTGCTCTGCAAAACTCTTAATTAATGATTAATTTTAAATGATTTTATAGCCATTTCAAGCATGAATTTAATACTGCTAAACGTTATAAGAATACAAAAAGTATGCTCCTTTCATTTTTTCAAATTTGACCATATGACAAAAAGGATATTTTCTATTTTGTTTTGTTGTTTTCTTCTAGGGACAACAAGCCAAAATGAAATGTTTGCTGCACATATCGTTGGCGGAGATGTCACCTACGAATGCCTAGGATTAGACACGACAGCTACCGGAGAAATTTTTGTAAACCTCAGAATTGAATTTAATATTTATAAAGGTCCAAATGGTGCAGTTTTTAATAATCCAGCTGAATTTGGGTTATTTAGATTCGATGGCACCAATTACACTCATCTAAACACTTATAATGAAGGAATCGATGACCAGGGCTTTGTACCTATCGATTTTGATAATCCTTGTATTGATTATCCTCAAAACGTTTCAGTTGAAAGAGCCACTTACGTTTACGACCTTGATCCATTGCCTTTATTAACTGGTTCAAATGAGAGTTATGTTCTCGCATGGCAAAGATGCTGTAGAAACAACACCATTACCAATATCGTGGCTCCTGGTGATACTGGTGCAGCATTTTTGATTGAGATTACGAGCTTAGGTATGTCGATTTGTAACGACAGTCCAAAGTATAATAATTTTCCACCTGTGTTTATTTGCGCAGGTCAAGAATTAAATTTTGATCACGGAGCTACGGATAACCAGGGACATCAGGTATTTTATGAATTTTGTGCTCCGCTAACGGCTGGAGGTCAGGACGGGGGAACAATGGGCGGAAATGCCAATTCATGTACAGGAGTTACGCCCGATCCAAGCGCTTGTCCACCACCATTTGATGAAGTAACTTTTAAACTTCCAAATTTCACTGCCACAAATCCTTTGAATGGATCACCGGTTGTAACTATAAACTCGCAAACAGGATTGATTACCGGAACTCCTACGGTTAATGGACAATACGTTGTCGGCGTTTGTGCAAGGGAGGTTTTCAATGGACAAATTATGTCTGTTATTCGAAGAGACTTTCAATTTAATGTTACCACTTGTGAAGTAGCCGTAACAGCTGATATAGACCCTCAAGGAAATGCTGTCGTAGAAATCGTAGAAGAGGTAGTCAATGGGCAAACGGTTCAAGTAGAAACCATAACTTCATGTGGAGAGGATGAAATTATGTTTACGCATATGGGACCGACAGAAGACATAGAGACTTATTATTGGGAAGCCCAAATTAATGGAAACATAGAAACTGCAAATACCCAATCTACGAGCTTCAATTTCCCAGGCCCTGGAAATTATGGAGTTTTGTTGATAACCAATGAAGGATTGCTTTGTGAGGCAAGAGATAGTTTTCCAGTTTTAATTTATCCCGATCTAATAGCAGATTTTCAATTTGATTATGACACCTGTGATGCTGGTGATGTTTTCTTCGAAGATTTAAGTATTGCAACAGCCAATGATCAAACACTGACTGATTGGAATTGGGATTTCGCTGGATTTGGTTCTTCTTCAGAGGAAGACCCATCTTTTAGATTTCCACAACCTGGAGCTCATCTTGTTTCTCTTACCATAACAGACGACAATAATTGTAGAAATACAATTGAGCAAGAAATCAATTGGTTTCCTGTACCACCTATTTTATTTGTTGAACCTAGTTCATTTGTCGGATGTGCTCCCGCAGATATATTTTTCAATAATTTATCCTCGCCGATTGATACAACCTATGACATAACATGGGATTTCGGTGATGGTGAATTTGGATCTGATATTAGTCCTACCCATACTTATACTGAAGTAGGGAATTACTCTGTCAGTTTAGAGGTGATTTCTCCAATCGGGTGCGCTACTGATACTACCTTTACTGGCCTTATTCAAATTGTTGAAAAACCCATTGCTGATTTTAGTTTCTCGCCCGACGAGCCTAATGTTTTTAATACAACAGTTGACTTTTTTGATAACTCCACTGATGCGATTTCTTGGCAATGGGATTTTTCTGGAGAATCCAGTAGTTTAATTGAAAATCCTACATATACCTTCCGAGACACTGGCCTGTATGTCGTGAGTTTAATCGTAAGGCATGAATCAGGTTGTACGGATACCACGCAACGACTTATTGACATAGAGCCCATTGTACGATTTCATATGCCTAATGCTTTTACTCCGAATGGCGATGCTACGAATGATATCCTTATCGGGAATGGATATTATGATGGAATGACAGATTTTGTTTATACCGTATGGAACCGTTGGGGAGAAAAAATATTTGAAAGTAATGATCCTTATGTTGGCTGGAATGGTCGAAAAGATAATAGCGGACAAGAATCTCCGGCGGGAGTATATGTTTATGATATTAACTTTGTAGATCCTAGGGGGAAAGCTCAAAACCTAAGAGGTCATGCTACATTAATCAGGTAATATAATTATTGCTTTTTTTAGTAGATTATAAAGGTTTTAATACCTATCTTTGCACGCGCTTAGAAGCATATATCATGGATTTAATTAATTACGTACACGAACAACTTACTGATAAAAAGAGTTTTCCTTCTTTTAAAGCTGGAGACAATGTTGCAGTTAGTTATAAAATCGTCGAAGGAGCCAAAGAAAGAATACAAACCTTTAAAGGTGATGTTATTCAAATAAAAGGCTCAGGTTCGACTAAAACCTTTACCGTTCGAAAAATGTCGAGTGGAGTAGGTGTAGAAAGAATATTCCCTTTTTCAACGCCAAACCTTATGGAAATCAAAGTATTGAAAAGAGGAAAGGTTAGAAGGGCAAAATTGTTTTATCTACGAGGCTTAAAAGGTAAAAAAGCCAAAATCAAAGAGAGAAATACAAAATAATCAAAAGCCCCTTCGTAAACCGTCGGGGCTTTTTTTGTATATCTAATGTCTTTTAGAATTATCTTCGACATATTATTCCAGTCTTTATTAATTTAAATTTGCAATAAAAGTTTCTTCATGAGAAAGTTTTTACTTAGCCTCTTTATACTTTCTTTTTTAGCTTGTAAAGAAGAGCCAAATTACATCCAAGAACAGTTTACCGGTTATTGGGAAATTGTTAATGCCAGTAGAAATGGCAAAATCACCAATACGATGTCTGGTGCTTGGATAAAAATTAAGGGAAATGAAATGATGGATAATTTTTTTACTTCTGAAGTCAAATACCCATTTACGATAGAGGGAAATTCATTGATCCATTTATGTGAGCCTAAAAGAATTTATAATGTTAAATATGTTGATCAAGATTCAATGGTCTTATCGACAAAACATTTAAAATATTCATTCGATTTTAATTTGAAAAAAATTGCACAGTAAACATATTTTCTTTTTTCTACTACTTTGTTTCACTTTTACTACCAAAGTGTGTGCTATCGATGTGAGCATTAGTCACACGGTGTTTCAAAGAAATTCAAATTCCTTGGTTGAGATTCAAATGCATTTTATAGGAGGATCTTTAAAAAGTTTGGAATCTAGATTTGGCGAACAATCGGTAGAAGCTGAGATTCTTATTTTGATTAAACAAGGTGAAGAAATCAAAGCATTTGACAAGTATCTATTGAGTCCACCAGCAGATAGTACCATCAAAGATTTTCAAGATCTGAAATTGTTTGAATTGTCTTCTGGTGAATACTCCTTGGAAATATTGGCTGTCGATAGTCATGACGAAAATAATACCTTTGAATACAAAGCGAAAGTCTCAATCCCACTTAAAAAAGAGCAAGTAGCACTTTCCAATATTCAATTACTAGCGAACATCCAAGAAGGAGAAAAAGAGGGATTCTTCAATAAAAATGGTTTCTCTTTCGAGATATTGCCTTTTGACTTCTATGATAAAAAGTATAATCAATTGCATTTTTATGCTGAATCATATGTTCATAAACCAACTGAAGAGTCTCTTTATTTGGAGGTAGGATTGTATCAAGATTTTTATTTAGATAAACAGGCACAGTTGATTTCTAATTCGATTAAGCCAATCGAAGAAAACAAAAGTATTTTACCATTATTAAAAAGTCTGGATCTCTCAAAAATTCCTTCGGGTAATTTTCACTTGAGGCTCAGTATCATCAATAAGCAAAAAGAAATTCTTTCTATCTCTCATAAGAATTTTCAAAGAAGTAATCCATTCATTGATCTTGAAGTCATGCAAAAGAAAGATGAATTTTTTGAACATTCTTTCGTGAATAAACTGGATGATGAAAAATTAAACTATTATCTCAAGGCCCATATTCCCATTGCGCAATATGCGATGAACAATGTCCTAAATACCATTATAGATAATAATGACAATAAAAGCAAAAGGTATTTTATTTACAAATATTGGAAAGATCAAAGTATTGATCATGCCGAGGCGCTTTTTTATAAGTACATAGAAATCGCCGAAGCAATTGATAAAATGTATAATTCTGGATTTGGATTTGGATTTGAAACTGATCGTGGTTTTATGTATCTAAAATATGGTAGACCTACACAATCTATCAATGTATCCGATGAAGTATCAGCTCCTCCTTATGAAATTTGGGTGTATGATCGCATCCCAGAAACTGGACAATCCAATGTCAAATTTATTTTTTACAATCCTTCTTTGACGACCAATGATTATCAATTGCTTCATTCAACTTGTATAGGAGAGCGAAGAAATCTTCAATGGGAAACGGTACTCTATGGCAATGCCATCACAGAGGACTCTGCTGGACCAGGAGGAATAGACAACACAAGAGCACCTGATAATTTTGGTAGAAATGCTCGTAAACTCTTTAACGATCTCTAGGTTTTAATAAATTTGATCGAGGATTTGTGGTCTTGTGTTAAGACAGTTATAAAATAAATGCCCTGATGCCAATGATTGATGTCTAAATTCCAATAATTGGCATTATCTACATCATTAGTTTGAGTCTCAGAGTAAATGAGCTTGCCTAATTCGTTATGAATTAATATATCGTAATCTTCATTAGAAGGAGAGATGAAGTCCATTTCTATTTGCTCCGCGGTTGGATTAGGCCAAATCGAACAAATACTAAGATCCATTCCTTGTGTATCATTTCCACAATCTATCAATGCTTCGAATGCCGATCTAATATTTAAAGAGCCACCGCTGACTGTTATATTGGCTAAACTAGGTTTAGAATCAACAGAGCTCAAAATTGATTCTTTCATTAGACAAGCCAATTCTGAAGGATCCATCGATGAATTTATGGCTGAGGCGTTTAACGAATACATCAAACCTATTGCACCTGTTACCATTGGACATGCAGCGGAAGTGCCAGTAAAGGTATTATAAGAATCAGTCAAGTTTGTAGAATATCCCGCATCACCAGGTGCCGCCAAATCAATGTGTTGACTGCCGAATGCTGCTTCTAAATCAAACTGATCATTAACGTTTGTGACTGCTATCAAATATTTTGATGTACAAGTAGAAGGCATGTCTCCAACCATATCAATGTTTTTATTGGTATTGGACGTGGCGACCACACTTACGATTCCTTCAGCGCCCATATCCTCGTACATCTGGCACCAATTAGGAAACTGACTTGCAAACACATTATCTATTCCAAAAGATGAGTTTGAAGCAACTACATATGCGCCTGATAGCCCATTACTCTCATTATAAGCCCTTCTTTGCTGTAATATATATTTGTAGGTCTCGATTATATCTGCCACGCTTCCACCAGAGCTTAAATTCATGATTTTGACATTCCAATTGATGCCACTAATTCCTATGCCATTATCACCTTTTGCCCCAATGATACCCAAGACTCCTGTCCCATGCGATCTAATGCTATGTTGGTCATTATCTAAAGTAGAATTTAAACCATAATAATCATCAGTATATCCGTTGCCATCGTTATCCAAGCCATCGCCAGCAATTTCTCCTTCATTTACCCAAATATTATCTATTAGATCTTCGTGTTGAAGGTCGTAGCCATCATCTATTACTGCAATAACTATTTCTTTACCATCGGCACTGATTCCACCTGTAGTGATATCCCAAGCGTCTTGAACATTTATAAGGTCCAAATAACTCTGTTCGCTTAGCAACTGATCATTTGGTGATTTGCGTAAGCTTATTTTGTAGTTTTTAGATACGTAACTGATCGCTGAATTCTTTTTTAGCGTTTTTATCAATTGATCTAGCTCTATGCTTTCATTTAAACGAACTCGGTACAATCCTTCTTCTTCCCAAATTAGCTTGGTCTCAAAATTATCGGAACTTCTCAAGCTTGTTTCGTTTAGAAAGATGGATCCGATGTTGGCCTGTGTTTTAACGATCAATTCATTTTTAACAAAGTCTTGACCAACGACTGAAAAAGTCAAGCCTAGACATAGCAATAGTAGGGTGGTGAGTTTTTTCATAATTCTTAGATCATTCTAAATTAAATCAATTTGTACAAATTAAACATTTATGTTATATGATAATTGTGGCTTCGCTTGTTTAAGAAGAACGTTCGGAAACAAGCGTTTGATATAATTCCTGAAAATATTTAAAGGCAAACATCATCCTTGAACCATACCATGAAAATAATTCACCATTGACAAGAATGATGTCGCAATCAATTACTTTGTTGATTTCGTAGGCATCCTCCTCTTTAAATGGATATGGTTCAGAAGATAAAAGAATCACGTCAGGCTTAAGACTTTTAATCTGTGCTAAGGAAATTTTCGGATATCTTTGCCTATTACTAAAAACGTTTTCAAAATTGGAAATAGTTAGCATATCATGAACAAAAGTATCCGCACCAATGGTCATATATGGTTTTTTCCAAATCAGATAACAAACCTTAAGTTGTTTTCCAATATTTTGATAGAGTGATTTCTGATTTTCTATAATGGAACATATTTCATCGGCTTTTTGTATGCTACCAGTACAATTTCCTATCAACTTTAAAGCCTCCAAAGCATCCTTATAATTTCCAATTTGAGTTACACAAACGGGGAATTCTTTCATGAGTTCTTCGACTTGATCTTTGGTATTTTCTTCTTTATTAGCAATGATAAGATCTGGATTGAGTGCTCTAATCTTAGAAAGATTGAGGTTTTTTGTACCGCCTATTTTTTCCGTCTTTTTGGTTTTAGACCTTGGATGTACACAAAACTTGGTTAACCCAACTATAGATTCTTCGAGATTTAAGTCAAAGAGATATTCTGTTAGAGATGGAACTAAAGAGATTATACGCTTCGGGGCGGCATTTAACTGAAAATTGTTCCCGCATTGATCTGTAAAAATCAATTTTCTAAAATTCTATTTTTTTTAGGCCCTTGATAAGATTTTTCACCTGCTTTTATTTCGGTCTTAAGATGATTTTCTACTGGTGGAATGGGGCAGTTCCATCCATCTCCGTAAGCACAATAAGGGTTATATGCTCTGTTGAAATCTATAATTACAAATCCATCTTTTATATCTCCAGTTTTGAGATCTATATACCTACCACCACCATAAGTTTCTTCGCCGTTTGTCTGATCCATGAAAGGTAAAAAGAGATAATCCTTATACTTTTTATTTTGTATGCCTATGATGTTTTTGTAAATATTTAGCTGATAGGTAAATCCTTTAATTGCAAAACTGGCAGTTCCAAAATGGTAAAATTCTTTTTGGATTCCACTATAAGTGGGAATATTTAAAGTTTCAGTTGAATTTGATTTTTTAAACGACGCTTTAACTTTAAAGTCATTGCTAATCTCATAGTAGTCGAGATCGTCAGCAGAGAAGATTGCTTTATCAGACAACTTCGTTTTACCTTGTTGGTATCTTGCCCATTTCACTTCCTTTTGTAAGGATTTTAAATCACTGGATAAATCAGTTGAATTTTTACTGCAAGAGCATAATGCTAGCATTAAAAAACCTATCAAATACTTGTACATACTTTAAAACTTATCGGCACCTGAAAATATTCGGTTCCATCTTATACCATTAAAGATACTACCATCTTTAGTTGAAAACCATATAAACAATGGTTTGCCTACAATATGATCGTGTGGAACAAATCCCCATGCACGAGAATCCTCAGAATTATGACGGTTGTCACCCATGGCCCAGTAGTAATCTTGTTTAAATGTATATTCTTGTTGTGGCTTTCCGTTTATGATAAATTGTCCGTCGCGCTCTTCATAGTCATTATTTTCATAGACATTTATAACTCTTCTGTAAAGAGCAATATTCTCTGCAGACAATTTTACTGTTTCTCCTGCTTTTGGAATGTTTATAGGGCCATAATTATCGACTGACCAATTTGGGAAATTTTTTGGATCATGCGGAAACAATAAACGAGGTTCTTTTTGATGTGGATGCTTTTGTACTACAGCATTTGGATCTAATTCTTTGAGTAAAGCAGCTTGCTCATTAGTTAAGAAATATCCGTAACCTCCATATTTATCTGCATCGGTGATTCCCGCCTTTTCCATTCTCTTTTTGTTGATGTTGGGATTTGAGAACTTTACACCATACAAGAATTGCATTTGACTAGGATTTTTTGCTTCAACTCCATTTATATAAACTTGCCCATCTTTTATTTCCAATTCATCTCCAGCTTTTGCAATACATCTTTTGATGTAATGATCTTTTTTATCAATGGGCCTTGTGATAAAATCTTTTTTCTTCATTTGTCTCTTAAGCTCCCGATCCCCATTCGCGAATGCGGGATTACGATTAACTTGGTTGACTGTGTAAGGTCTTTTAGCGGTCACATAAACACTATCACCCACAGGCCAATTAAAAACAATTGGATCGTTATTGTCTATGGTTTCCAACGCTCCAAGACGATAATAGGGCAATGATGGTTTTTCTAGGTAGCTTTCTCCTCCAATAAGAGGTATTCTATTATGTAATAAAGGAATCATCGCAACAGTTTGTGGAGTTCTGATTCCGTAGTGAGCCTTCGAGACAAATAAAAAATCTCCTACTAATAAAGACCCTTCCATAGATGGAGTTGGTATCACATAAGCCTCTATTAAAAACATCCTAATGAAAGCAGCAGCAAAAACAGCAAAAATGATCGATTCACTCCATTCCCTAATCCAAGATTTACGGTACTTATTTTGTCTTTGTAGTCGATTGTAACCTACCTTATCTCCTTTTTCTTTTGCTTCTTGTAATTTTTGAAAGAAATCATCCTCCTGGACAAGGATCGGTCCCTGATAACTGTCTTTGTTAGAAAAAGCCAGAGGAAAGAAACTAAATGGGGTTAGCGCAACTGAAATAAAACTATCTAAGAACCC